>JAOUPN010000024.1 GCA_029879905.1 Nitrospira sp.
CGCGATCAGTACGAATGCCGATCTCGCATTCGTTGCGATTCGTGATGAGAACGAGCGAATCATCTACCGACATGGGAAACAAGATGGAGAACTCATCACGCGAGATATCATGATCAAGCATCATGGAGACGTCGTCGGTCGTGCGCAAATAGGGTTGGACGTCCGGCTCTATCAGGAAGAGAACCGGCGGTTGGTCTTCACCAGCATCGGCGTGGCCGGCTTGCTAATTGTCGTCTTGTTTGTGGTCATGCGGTGGGTGGTGTCCAGTCGATTAAAGAAACCCATGGATACATTGATCGGGTCTCTCAACGAAGTGGTGGAAGGGAAATACGGAACGCTGAAAGCTCCTGAAACCTATAAAGAGTTCTATCCCATCGTGACCAGCATCAATGACATGTCAGCAGTCATAGCGAATCGCGAAGAACGGTTGCGCAAGCAGTCCGGTGAGCTGGAGCGTTACTTTTCCTCCTCATTGGATCTCTTGTGCATCGCCGACGTGAATGGATATTTCCGTAAATTGAATCCGGAATGGGAACATACATTGGGATATCCGGTGTCGGAGTTGCTGGGGCAGCCGTTTCTGGATCTGGTTCACCCTGATGATCAACAGGCTACCAGGGAGGCCATGTCTACCTTGTCGGAGCAGACTCCGATCTTGAATTTCACCAACCGCTATCGGCATAGGGATGGAAGCTATCGTTGGATTGAATGGCGTGCCTATCCGGTCGGGGTGATGATTTATGCCAGCGCCCGTGACATTACGAAGCGTAAGCAGGCCGAAGCCGATCTGATGCAGTATAAAACGTATCTTGAAGAAGAAGTGACAAAACAAACAAGGGACCTGGTGATGGCACGAGAAGCCGCCGAAGCTGCCAGCCAGGCCAAAAGTGATTTTCTAGCCAATATGAGCCACGAGATTCGTACGCCCCTGAATGCCACCCTGGGTATGCTGTATTTGGCGTTGAATCAGGATCTCACCCCGATCGTCCAGAGTTATGTGAGTAAGGCCCACGGTGCCGCCCAATCGCTCTTGAACCTCATCAACGATATCCTCGACTTTTCCCGAATTGAAGCGGGGAAGCTGCAGATCGAGCAGATCGAGTTCAATTTCGATCGAGTCCTGGAACAGGTAGGCAACGCCGTCGGTTCGCAAGCAGACATCAAGCACATCGAATTGTTGATGCGGTACGATCCGATGATTCCCCCCGTGCTGATCGGTGACCCGCATCGTTTGGAGCAGGTGCTACTGAATCTATGCACCAATGCCATCAAGTTTACCGATAGGGGGGAAGTCGAACTGGCTGTACAGCTGCAGAGCCAAACGGATACCCATGTGACGGTACAGTTTTCTGTGCGTGACACGGGCATCGGCATGGCGCCGGATGTTCAAGCAAAACTGTTTCAGAAATTCTCGCAGGCCGATCAAACGACCACGTGCCGGTTCGGTGGTACCGGCCTGGGCTTGGCGATCAGTAAGCTCGTGATGGACCTAATGGGTGGGCGTATTTGGCTGGTGGAGAGCGAGCCTGGGAAAGGCAGCCTATTCCGTGGCACTGTCACGCTCAGGGTCTCGACGCGCGTCCAGGCCAGTCAGCAGGCGCTGTCGGAAAAGGTGGGGCCGTTGCTGCACGGGACTCGCATTTTGGTGGTGGACGACAATGCCGCAGCACGGGAGATTACCGCCGAGATGCTGCGCCGGTTTAGTATCGAGGTTCGAGTCGCGTCGAGCGGGGCCGAGGCCCTGGCCATCCTCAAGCAGACGGCACTTGGTACACCCTTCGATGTGGTGGTGATGGACTGGAGTATGCCCGGCATGAACGGTGGTGAGACCATTCGCCGCATCCGTGCCGACATAAGTCTGCAACAGCCCAAGGCATTCATGGTGGTGACGGCCTATGGACACACATCCGTTCTCCGGCAGATTCAAGAGATCGGAGTAGACAATGTCCTGGCCAAGCCCGTCTCTCCCGCTGCATTGCTTGACGGTGTTATGGGGGCGTTGGGGCATGTTGGCCTTTCCAAACGGCGTCAGTACGAGGAGCGCGGTACGTTGGCCGATACGAGCCATGATTTCGGCGGCGCCAAGGTCTTGTTGGTGGAAGATAACGATCTCAATCGCGAATTCATCACCGAATTGTTGACCGGCATGCATCTGATGGTGCATGAGGCCGTCAATGGTGAAGAGGCAGTGGCGAAGGTGCAAGCGGGCGATTATGATTTGGTCTTAATGGATGTGCAGATGCCGGTCATGGACGGATTGGAGGCGACTCGGCGCATCCGCGCATTGGGGCAGACTGCCGGGTGTGAACGGTTTGTGTCCCTGCCCATCATTGCCATGACGGCCATGGCGATGGCACAGGACAAAGTCAGCACGATCCAGGCAGGTATGACGAGTCATCTGACCAAACCGATAGATTCCGACCAACTGATCGTGACGTTGACCAAATGGCTGCCAGCCGACCGGCATCCTACGCAGACTCGACCGATGGCTGGTCTGTCCGATTATGTCCCATTCACCGGTCAGGAGGGATCACCGATCAGTCATTCGGCGGATGCCGCCTCTCGTCCGGAAAGCACAGACGAACTCAATCGTGTACTGACAGAAAAAGCCCAAGCCTACTACGCCGCCGCAGCGAGTCATTTGCGCGAGTTGACTCCGGAATCGGATTTGGCGGAGTGGGAAGCCTATTGTCATGATTTGAAAGGCGTCAGCGGCATATTGCGCGCATCTTCCCTCTTTGCTTATGTGGCGGAACTCTATGGTCTGGTGCAACAGGGTCAGAGGCCCGAACTACATCAGGTCGAATGTTTACGCCATCGATTGATGGAAGTGATTATTGAGCATGAGAAGAGAGGTCCTGCCGGTATCAGCTAGTTTAGGGTCGGTGTATGTATAAGACGCCGTGGGATGTGGCTCCCGAGAGATGTACATGATCTATGAGGATAGCAAAGGAGTTGCAGGGGGTGCTCGGTTTCACGAAGGCCCAAGGGAGTGCAGAGAACCGGTCATTTTCAACTCAGCGAACTATGTCGTATGCTTGTAGGGGTCATTGAATATTGTTCCGCATTCAAGGCATCGCACCTTTCCTGTGAGCCTGCCGCTTTTGGTTCGGACATCATCAATGAGACGCTGGTGGGTACAGCAGGATTCTGAATCCAGGGCGCTCACGTTTCGAGTCACTTCATGAACTGTTTGTGAATCCATGGGCTTTGCGGCATCTGTTCCTAATGAAGTGGTCCTGACTATGGCTGATAGATTGTGAGAGCGATTCATCGAGATGTTCCGGCCAGATATATCATGGTACCCTAAGGAGCAGGTACTCTATCACGTCCTTACCGTAGATGGGCCTAGGGAATCTACTAGCCGCACGGAAAACAATCCCGCTCGCCTCGTTCTCTCAATCGGTGAAACGTGAAACGTAAGAGGAGAAGAGAAGAAAGCCCGGTGGCATGACGTTTCTCCAACGTTCACCTACCTCTCCAGGAATCCACGCTGGAAAGCCGTGGCCCCTTTTGAGCCTTCGTCGACACCTCACCGAGCCTACTCCGCCGAAGCAGCCTTATTAGACTGCGAAGGCCGGGCGCCAAGACTTCGGCACGCCGCCCATAGGCTTTGGCCGACGGGTCGGAGGACACCCGCTACGCATTCCTCCACGGCCTTCTGGCCAGGGCTTCCTGCGAAGGCGGGTGAACTAGGGAACCGTTGATGCATGCTGAGCCCTGCTGTTTCCGGCACGATAGGCCTTGACTCGATATGTCCTGTCGGCGTCGGTTGTAATGCGAATGCGATCTGTCCGGCTCAGATAGTCGACCGCGAGGAACACTTGATTCCACGTCAATTCCGGACAGAGCCCCGTAACCTCTTCCATCGCACAATCAGTACCTAATTGCATCAGCGCACTATGAACACGCTCTATAACGGCGGAGATAGCCATATAACACCTCCGGACAATGTCCAATCGGTTATAAGGATAGTCTAGGAGGAGACGAGGGGAGAAAGAACTAGGGGAATTGCCAGAACTATGTGGAGATGTTACCAGTTGGCATCGGCGCAGTCATCAAGAGTTCGATTACGCTCCACGCAACGTGGGTGTCATCGTACCGGATCATATTACCGTCCAGCCGTTGTAATTCTATCCTCTATCCGTCTTTCCCGTGAGATTCCACTGAATACTTTTCTTCTATCGGTGAATACAAAAGGATTCATCAGATACGTGTTCGGCTCAGTGGAAACGTTCGCAACAGATTGAATGTAGGAGATTATTGGTAAGGTATTTCAAGATGTTCCTGACGGGCAGGATTCTTGTAGTGAAATAACCATTTAGGGAAAAGCATGTAGGATCGATCTCATCATGCCCATCAGGATCTATGCCGTGAGGAAGTGAGCATTTGAGCCATTGACCGAAGTTGTAGTTTCAATGGCCTCTCGCTTCTCATCCGGGCAAATTCGGCAAGGAGTCCATGGCGATGTCTTCATCCGTTGCGGAGTCGTTTCAGAATCCTCAGGCGATGACTGTGGGGCTCGCCGGCACAATCGTTCTGTCCTCTTCTTGCCGCCTGGTATTCATTGATAGAAACGCCATCGCATTGTTGAGTCTGATCGAATCGGATTCCATTCCTCAGAAGGATGTAAGTGTTATTCCCGTATGCCTCCTGGATTTGGCACGGGAGATTATGACGGCAAGTTGTGGTATCCACACGAACTCCTGTGCAATGGGGGCTCGAGTGCGTCGTATCTTCGGACCACCTGAGCAGCAAGTCCGGGTGCAAGGGTTTGCGATATCGAATCCGGCAGGACAAGACATGAGAATTGTCCTGGTGCTCTCTCAATGGAACCGTGCGATCACTCAGGAGCGTTGAGAGCCGGATATTGTCTCGTTATCGTGTAACTGGAGCTTCGCTAATTCTTGTATCAACGCCCGCTCACGGTCAGACAACTCGGTTGGGGTCCTCACTTCCACCACCACAAGGAGATCGCCTTTCCCTTTGTTCCCGACCTTTGGCATCCCTTTCCCATTCAGGCGAAGAGCAGTTCCGCTTTGAGTTCCTGCCGGGATCGCCACACGCAAGGTCTCTCCACCTAACCCTGTGACACGAAGTGTTCTGCCCAATGCTGCATCCGGAAAGGTCACCGATTGAATCGTATAAAGATCGTCCCCATGGCGTTCAAAGATAGGATGGCGGCTGATGTGTGGACGGACAAGGAGATCTCCAGGCGGACCCCCGTCGGCGTTCGCCTCTCCTTGTCCTGAAAGTCGGATCACCATGCCGTCGTCGACTCCCGGTGGAATCTTGATCCTGAAGGTATGGGGGAGGAATCGATAGCCGTCACCACGACAAAGGGGACAAGGAGATTCGACGATGTGCCCCCGGCTCCGACAACGAAGGCAAGGTGGTACCGTGACGAATCGAACATTGTCCTTCGTCTTCACATCTTGCATTTGGCCGCTGCCATGGCAATCAGGACAGACCAGCGGCTTCGTCCCGGCCTTGGCTCCACTGCCGCTGCAATCCGTGCATTTCTCCGATCGTGTGAATCGAATCTCCCGTTCGCCTCCACGAGCAGCTTCCTCCAGGGTCAACTCGACATCGTAACGAAGGTCCACTCCCCTTCTCGCGTCTGTGCCGGGCCTCATGCGTCGGCCAAACAGATCGCCGAACAGTCCGGATAGGTCTCCGAATCGTCCTCCGAAAAAATCCCCGAACTGAAAATCTCGCATGAGGTCTTCCGATGACCACCGCTCGCTGACGCCGGCGTGACCCGTCGCATCGTACTCTTTGCGTTTGGTGTCATCGGAGAGCACGGCATAGGCTTCCGCAAGTTCGCGAAACTTCACCGCCGCGTCGGGATCTTTATTTTTGTCCGGGTGAAACTGCAGTGCCAGTTTCCGATACGCGTGTTTGATCTCATCACGGGCCGCGGTCCGATCGACGCCCAAGACTTCATAGTAGTCGCGTTTGGATTCTCTAGTCGGCATCGAGACTCCTTATGCGAACAGGGAGCAGATCAGAAACGCATCAAGATGGAGGTGTGGGACGGGCCTACTCTACGGGAAGATCGGCTGTGTCGGCAAGACGGGTTCTATACGGCTCACCTCATGAACGAGCGGGCCATCCGTTTCGTATGCCTGGATAACCCGCTCAGCCTGGCGAGAAGCTATGAGGATGTCCTGCGTCGCAGCGTTTGCGACCATTGGGAATGACGGAATTGGGACTCCCGCGATCCTGGGTCTCGGGGGTTGGCAGAGGGTCAAACCGGACAGTCCGGTGATGACAGCGCACAGTATGATTCCTGATCGGAGTGTCATAGCTGATCTGGGTGCAAACAGGGCTAGTCGATCTTTACCGAGACGGATTTCTTCTTCGCCTCCTCCGTCTTCGGCATGCGGATTTCCAGTATTCCATCTTTGAAAGAAGCTTTGACCTCATCCTGTTTTACTTCGGAGGGCAGGGCAACAGTCCGCAAAAACGATCCGTAGGACCGCTCCCGCCGATAGTAGTTGTCCTCTTTCACTTCTTTGTCTTCTTTCTTCTCACCCTTGATCGTCAAATTCTCGCCCTCGAGGTTTACCTCAATATCCCCCTTTGTCATGCCGGGGAGTTCCGCCTTGACAACGACCGAATCCTTTTCCTCATACACGTCAATCGAGGGCATACGAATCGAAAGCGGCCGGATGGGTAGCCAACGGTCCCGTCCCAACAAACTGGGAAACGGACGCTGCCACATGTCGTCCATGAAACGCTCCATCCAATGTTCGATGTCTTCCAACCGTGACGCAATTTCACCGGGTTTCTTGGTAGCGACGGCTTTTTCTTCTGATTTGGCCATGACATATCCTCCTTACTGGGGTGGTTGGTGGTGGTTCCTCTCCTCAGGCTTCATGATGTCACCCTTTCTCGATTCGTTTTATGGGCGAATCTCCAAACGATTGAGCACCTTGTCGACACCGAAGACATACCAGGCGTCGAATTCAGCCATGTCGCGCTGCGGAGCGGAGGGCACATCGCCTGTCAGTGTCACGATCGACCGTTGGACGGTGACGCGGACACGGTCTTCGTTCACAAACGGATCCTTCTTCAAGACGATGCGTACGGCCTTCGCCATCTCCTCATCCGAATCCATCTGATCGGGTACGACTTCCATCCCATTGATGACGTCGCGGCTTCCCGGAACCCACCAGGCCAACACTCCGGCCAATCGCTTTTGTGTGAGCCCGGTCACATGGTCGTCAAGCAGTACAATCCCATCGTTCACGGAAATCCTCATTACCCCTCGAGGCTCATCGGCGACTTCCCGAACAGGTTCGAGCTGACCTTTGCGGAGGACGTAAATCGAACAGTTCAACAGTGTGGATTCTTGGAGTAACGCGTCGCGCACGGCATCCAAAATAGCCCCGTCTCCCATACGTGTTGCCGGCACGACATGGAGGCGATCCGCAATGCCGACTACGTCTGGTATCGCTATGGCAAGTTCAAGCCCCAGCTTCTTTGCCGCGATGTGCTCGACGTCGCCTTCCAACGTGAGGACACCGTCACAAAACTCCATCTCAATGGGAAACTTGTGCAAATTAATACGTGGTTCATGCTCAAAGGCAGCGCGAACCTCTTTTAGGACCCGCTCTCGCTCTAAAACAGTCCCTGTTTTCATGATGGCTATGATGGTTACCCAACAAAGTCCTTGCCCATCTTTCGCCCTGAGCAATGGCGGTGCCATCTCGATGGCCATTGCGAAGTTATTGATGAATCAGGCTGTGACCTGATCAGATGCGCTACGGTTGACCTCGCAGGGAGGACCTTTGTGGACTATTTCCCCACTGGATCCTGTCCTCTTGCCGCAGAACGCCACGTTTTGAATCCTGCGTATGTAGCAATGCCATGGGGAGCAGCATCGTCTCAGGGTATGCATGATGCAGGACTATCTCCGAGGTGTGGTGCCACGTGGGCCAGGAGGTAACCACCTGTGGCTGATTCTTAAACAAGTGGACGGTCTTGCCCGTTTTCTAGCCGCATCGGCGGATACATATCATGACCTCAGAAAATGGAATTCATGACCTGGCCCGACGCGAATACAAGTATGGGTTTGCGACGGAGATCGAGACCGAGTCGGCTCCTCCAGGACTGAGCGAAGACAGTATTCGTCTGATCTCCTCCAAGAAGAACGAACCAGCATTCATGTTGGAGTGGCGGCTGAAGGCCTACAGGCATTGGCTGACGATGACGGAGCCGAAGTGGGCCAAGGTTTCTCACCCTCCGATTGACTATCAGGGAATCATCTACTATTCGGCGCCAAAGACCGAGCGACGGCCAAAGAGTCTAGCCGAGGTTGACCCGATACTGCTCGCCACGTACAGAAAACTTGGGATTCCCCTGAAAGAGCAGGAAATGCTTGCCGGGGTCGCCATAGATGCCGTGTTCGATAGTGTCTCGGTCGCCACCACCTATAAGGAACACCTCGCCAAGCTCGGCATCATCTTCTGCGCTTTTTCAGAGGCGGTGCAGAACCATCCGGAGCTGGTCCGGAAGTACCTGGGCACGGTGGTTCCGTATGCCGACAACTTTTTCGCTGCGCTCAATTCCGCCGTCTTCAGTGACGGCTCGTTCTGCTATATCCCCAAAGGAGTTCGATGCCCGATGGAGTTGTCGACCTATTTCCGTATCAACGCCCCACAGATCGGTCAGTTTGAGCGCACGCTGATTATTGCGGAGGAAGGGAGTTACGTCAGCTATCTTGAAGGCTGCACTGCCACCATGCGGGCGGAACATCAGCTGCACGCGGCGGTGGTGGAACTGATCGCTCTTGATCGCGCGCAGATCAAGTATGCGACTGTTCAAAACTGGTATCCGGGAGACAGCGAAGGCCAAGGGGGGGTCTACAATTTCGTCACGAAACGGGGAATTTGCGCGGGGGTCGATTCAAGAATTTCCTGGACGCAGGTGGAAGTCGGTTCGGCCATTACATGGAAATATCCGAGCGTGATACTTCGAGGGGACAGCTCCATTGGGGAGTTTTATTCGGTCGCGCTTACCACCAACCGACAACAGGCCGATACCGGCACCAAAATGATCCACCTCGGCAAGAACAGCAGGAGTACGATCGTGTCGAAAGGTATCTCGGCAGGGAACGCCCAGAACACCTATCGTGGATTGGTGACCATTCTTAAGAAGGCCACGGGCTGCAGAAACTATACTCAGTGTCATTCGCTGTTGTTGGGTGATCGATGCGGTGCCCACACATTTCCCTCCATTGAAGTGCGGAACGCTTCCTCGCAGGTCGAACATGAAGCGTCCACAACCAAGATCGGTGAGGATCAGATCTTCTACTGTCGGCAGCGAGGGCTTTCGTCCGAGGATGCCGTTTCCCTGATCCTGAATGGGTTCTGTCATGAGGTGTTCAACGAACTGCCGATGGAATTCGCCGTGGAAGCGCAGAAGCTGCTCAACGTTCGTCTCGAAGGGACTGTCGGTTGACAACAATGCCCGATGTAATCTTGGAAATCAGAGAGTTGCAAGCATCGGCCGCCGGCAAAGAGATCTTGCGTGGCGTAAACTTGACCATCCGTGCCGGAGAAGTGCACGCAGTGATGGGGCCGAATGCCTCCGGCAAGAGCACGTTGGCCTATGTCCTAGCAGGCCGCGAGGGATACGAGGCAACCGCGGGCACCGTACGCTATGCAGGGAACGATCTGCTTGCTATGCCCTCGGAAGCACGCGCGAGGGCGGGGCTCTTCCTCGCATTCCAATACCCCGTCGAAATTCCTGGGATGACGACGCTACAGTTTCTCAAGGCCGCGCTCAATTCCCTCCGGAAACACCGGGGACTCGAAGAACTCGACGCCATCGACTTTCTAGCCCTTGTGAGGGAGCGCGTGCAATTGCTCGATGTGGACGCAGACTTCCTGAACCGACCGCTCAACGCCGGATTTTCCGGTGGCGAGAAGAAGCGGAACGAAATCTTGCAGATGGCTTTCTTGGATCCAAAACTGGCAATCCTGGCTGAGACCGACTCAGGCCTCGATATTGATGCATTGAAGATCGTGGCAGGAGGAGTAAACGCTCTGCGCAGCCAGGACCGCGCCATGCTGCTCATCACGCACTATCAACGGCTGCTCAACTTCGTTGTTCCCGACTATGTCCATGTGCTTCTGAACGGCCGTATCGTGAAGTCAGGTGGGAAAGAGCTGGCCGTCAGGGTTGAGGAGCGGGGTTATGGGTGGCTGGAAGAGCCAGGTGACCGGATTTTCGCACCGAAGGTGACACCATGAAGGAAATGGGACCGGTCATCGATCACTACCGCTCAGACTGGTTAAGATTTCAGAGGGAAAGTACCGGCTCCATGCCGGAGTGGATAAAACGATATCGCCAAGCCGCCGGCACCTGCTTTGCAGACATGGGATTTCCGACGAGTCACCATGAAGAGCGGCGATATACCGATGTAACTCCTGTTATGGAGACTCCTTTTGCATTTGCTTGGCACGCACCAGAAATCTCGAAGGGGGAGGCGGAGCCGATTGTATCGTGGGTGGGGCCGCGCCACCAACTCACATTCGTGAACGGCCATTTCGCACCTTCGTTGTCTTTGCTTCATCGACTACCGCAGGGTGTGATTGTCGGAAGCCTGAGAGATTGTGACGAAGCCTCGTCGAGTCTCCTGGAGCCACATCTGGGTCGACATGCATGGCACGAAGATCACGCTTTCGTTGCGCTCAATGCGGCATTTCTCAACGATGGGGCCTTTCTCTATCTCCCGGCAAAGATGGCAGTCGAGGAACCGATCCTCGTGCTGTTCCTTTCAAGTCCCGAGGGACAAGCTACCATCTCGCACCCGCGGGTTCTTGTCGTAGCCGGCCCTTCGAGTCAAGCGACGGTGATCGAGGGTTACGTGGGCATGAAAGGTGATTGCTATTTCACCAATGCCGTGACCGAAGTGGTCCTCGGTGAGGAAGCTGTGGTCAACCACCATCTACTGCAGGAAGAAAGCCAAGCAGCCTATCACATTGCCACCCTCGCTGTTCATCAGGAGCGTAACAGCACGTTCATGTCCCACTCCCTTGCCCTGGGGGGCGCACTGGCTCGCATCGAGGTCCATGGGTTACTGGCTGACGAAGGCAGTACCTGCACGCTTCGAGGACTTTACGCAGCCGCCGGCCGTCAGCATGTGGACATTCACACCAGAATCGAACATGCGAGGCGGAGATGCACGAGTAGGCAACTCTATAACGGCATTCTTGGCGGGCACGCGAGGGGAGTGTTTGACGGCAGGGTGCTGGTTCGACAAGATGCGCACAAGACTGACGCCAGTCAGACCAACAAGAATCTCTTGCTCTCCGAGGATGCCGTGGTTCACTCAACACCGCAGCTTGAGATCTTTGCCGACGATGTGAAGTGTGTCCATGGCACGACTGTCGGACAACTGGACCCGGACGCCCTCTTCTACTTGCGCTCTCGTGGTCTGGATCTGGAGGATGCGCGCAGGGTCATGACCCAGGCCTTCAGCAGCGAGCTGTTTGGCTATATAGGACCTGCCAGGATTCGGGATCGGTTTACGGAGCTGCTCTCCCAATGGACCTTACGGACTTCTAGTGAAAGCCTCTCGGCATGAGAACGAATCAAGATAAGAAGGCAGGGGAACGGTCACCATCACGCCGGTTCGAGGTGACCAAGATTAGAAAAGCATTCCCGATTCTTCAGCAGCAAGTTCGAGGCAAACCGCTGGTCTATCTCGACAATGCCGCTTCCGCCCAGAAGCCGCAAGTCGTGATCGATGCCATCAGCCGGTTCTATTCGGAGAGCAATGCCAACATTCATCGAGGTATCCATTGGCTGAGCGAACGGGCTACGGAAGCCTACGAATCAGCCCGTACCAACATCCAACACTTCGTTGGCGCCGCGGAGACAAGCGAGATCGTGTTCGTCCGAGGTACCACAGAGGCAATCAATCTGGTCGCACAAACCTATGGTCGTACGCACGTTCGGGCTGGTGATGAAATCCTTATCTCGACGATGGAACACCACTCCAACATCGTGCCCTGGCAGATGTTATGCGAAGCGACTGGCGCCGTTCTGCGAGTCGCGCCGATCAATGATCATGGAGAGCTTCTGCTTGATGAGTACGAGAAACTCCTGACGCCGCGAACAAAACTGGTGGCGATCACTCATGTTTCCAATGTGCTCGGTACGATCAATCCGATCCGTCGGATAGTCGAACTTGCTCACTATTACAGGGTGCCGGTGCTCGTCGATGGCGCTCAGGCCGCCCCGTGCCTTGCCGTGGACGTCCAAACGTTGGACTGCGATTTCTATGCTTTTTCCGGTCACAAGCTGTTTGGACCGACCGGCATCGGAATTCTGTACGGCAAAGCCGCTCTCCTCGAAACCATGCCTCCTTATCAAGGAGGGGGCCACATGATCCAATCCGTCACGTTTGAGAAGACCATCTACAATAAAGTACCCGATAGGTTTGAGGCGGGAACACCGCATATCGCCGGGGCTGTCGGACTCAGTGCTGCCGTCGATTACGTGAGGGCAGTAGGTATGGAGTCGATCACTGCGTACGAGCAGGAGCTGTTAAGCTATGCGACAGATAGGATCTCCCGCATAGATGGTGTGCGTCTTATTGGGACGGCTAAAGAAAAGGCGGGAGTGATGTCCTTCGTGATCGATGGCGTGCATCCCCATGATCTGGGAACGTTTCTGGACAGCGAAGGTATCGCCATTCGAGCCGGCCACCAGTGCGCACAACCATTGATGAGTCGCTTTGGAGTGCCGGCCACGGCACGAGTCTCCATGGCTTTCTATAACACTCGGGAAGACATCGACGTACTCGAGGCAGCCATTCGTAAATCCATTGAGTTCTTCAGATGACGTTGAATTTACAAGACCTGTATAGGGAAGCCATTCTGGACCACAACCGGAAGCCGCGAAACTTCCGTAAGCTGGAGGGGGCCGACCGGACTGCCGACGGATACAACCCCCTCTGTGGCGACAAGGTAAAAGTCTACCTCAAGATCGAAAACGATCGGGTGGCCGATGTTGCCTTTGAGGGATCCGGCTGTGCCATTTCTATGGCTTCGGCGTCGATGATGTCGGAAAGTGTGAAAGGGCGAACTTTGCCCGATGTCCTCGCGCTCTTCGAAAGTTTCCATGCCTTGCTGACCGGCGAAACCGACGCGGGATCGCGGTCAAAGGACCTCGGGAAGCTCGTAGTCTTTGCCGGTGTGCGCGAATTTCCTATTCGGGTCAAATGCGCAACATTGGCTTGGCATACCCTCCGTGCCGCCATTCACAACAGGTCGGAGTCGGTGACGCCCAAGTCAGGCTCAGCCTCTCAGCCGGCTCCGGCGACTACGGCTTCTCAGAAACCGTCCGATCTCCGGCGCAGGATCATTGAAGCGTTGCGCACTGTTGACGATCCTGAGATCCCGGTGAACCTGTATGATCTGGGCTTGATCTATGACATCCTCGTGGAGGCATCGGGCCTCGTCACGATTCGGATGACCTTGACCGCACCAGCCTGTCCGATGGCCGACGCACTTCTGTGGCAAGTCGACAAAACGGTCCGTTCTGTTCCCGGCGTGACGGATGTCATGGTGAACTTGGTCTGGGATCCGCCATGGGACCGCAGCATGATGTCTGAGTCGGCCAAGATTCAAACCGGTTTGTCCTGATGCACTGCCATGAGGCATGGGCGTTCCGTCCAGAGCAAGCGGTGGAGATGATCGTGATCGGAATTCTTCGCTGACAGGGAGTCTAGTGTACCACCTTGATCCCGCACTCGAAGCAGAATGCTTCGGCCATACCTGATTACGAATCGGTGCGGACACGGAACCGTGGTTCCAGCGCCTTCAGGTTTTCCATGATGCCGGTATACTCCAATTCCGCCATGGGCAGCATGGCCGCACCAAAGAAACCTTGGCGTCGCATGTCGATGGCTTTGTCGGATACAGTATCCCGTACTCGATTCCAGAACGGATGGGCAAACGCGTCCGCAGGTTCGGTAAACCGTCCTTCGTGCATGGCAAAGGCGGCGCAGGTGATTACCGGAGGGCCATCGAAGTAACTGATGCCGGACTGAAGCGGGACCGGCATCAAGGGCATCTGGTGAGAGCCGCGCATGCCACCTGCCACATAAGGACCGACTGCAAAAGGCGCTAAGACCTCGCCCGTCGCCGGGAAATCCTTCTGTACCCGCACCAGCATCACCGGGTCGTCCTTGCCGGTGTACTTCCCGGCAATGTTATGCAGCCGTGAGGTGGATGCTACCACGGCTTGTTCCCCGCTGGCGACGGACCGAATCGATTCCACGACGTAACGTTCAGTGTCCCGCAATAGCGTGGCGATCTCATACAAATCTTTCCGGGCATCGAGTTCAATGATCCGATCACCTGCTGTATGATTCACATCCATGATGACGAAACGAAAGCCCTGCGCCATGTTGGGTGCCAGGATCAAGCCCGGGGTGTTCATGGGATCTGCGAAAGCCAGATATAGGGGCAGACTAAAGGCACCGGGATCGGTCTTGTCCGCCGCGAAGAACAGAAAGGGCTCGTTCGGCCGCTCGGTGAATTCCATCTCCGCCACTGCCGGACCCATCCCACGCACATTGCCCGAAAAGGCGTCTTTCAACAAATCCTGACCGGCACCGTACAGCCCCTGCTGTTTAGCCACTGCTGTCCCTGTGAGGAACGCATCCCAAGCCAGTTTGTGAACGGCTTTGTGTCCCACCCCATGCCTGTGGCTCATCAAGATCGCAATATCGTCACCGGTACTGCTGATGTAGTGGTCGATCAACAGTGAGGACCCGTGCTTGGCGATATGAGTTCGAACGCTTTCCAGCACTTGCCGCGAGGGAGAGATATGGCCACCGATAGAACCGATATCGGCTTTAATGATACTGAGGGTAACTTTCATGGTGGTACTCCTCTTCTGGAGGCCGATGAGCGCAATTCTTGCCTGAACATAAGGTGAGCAATCCCGATGCCACAGTGCTCATAACCAGTTCTTCAATGGAGTCCCGCGTTTGGTTAGGAGATACGAAGCAAGGACATCGAATGGTAGTGGTAGGCGTCTACAGAGAAATAGTGATCAATGAGGCAAGATGCAACAGTAGACATGGTCCTCCACTGATGTTGCGCGAGGGACACCCAGGCGGTTGATTTGCAGGCATCACATGGAATTGGATTGACTCTCGTATGAAGTCAAGACAGATCAATCGGACGATCCTTCTCATCGACGGGTCGCGCTACTCCGGCAGCGGTACCATCGTGCGTCAGGCGGTAGCCTTCTCCGCGCTGATTGGTCGGTCCATCCACATGATCAATGTACGTGCGAAGCGGGACAAACCGGGATTGCGCCCGCAACATCTCCGTGTCGTGGAAGCCATCACCGAGCTGGTGAATGCCGGCACGGAAGGGCTCGTCCAGGGTTCACAGGAGTTTGTGTTTCATCCCGGTTCATTGAAGGTGGGACGCCACTATAGTTGGGACATCGGGTCCGGCGGTTCGACGACCATGATGGCTCTTGGCATGCTGCCGGTGCTGGCTTTCTCGGGATCACCGGTCACGGTCGAATTGCGGGGCGGGCTCTTCCAGGATTTTGCCCCGTCCGCCTTTCATCTCCAACAGGTTGTCCTTCCGCTCTTGTGTAAGATGGGACTCAACGCCCAAATAGAAATCATCCGACCCGGTTATGTCCCAAGGGGCGGAGGCATGTTGCATCTCACGGTGAAACCGCTCGTTAGAACGTTACAGGCTGTCATGCGAGAAGAAGCGGGTCCAGTGACGAAGCTCTGGGGCATCGCCCTCTCTTCTCATCTTGAAGAACGGCAGGTGAGTCAGCGTATGGCGGATACGGCAATTGCTCAATGATCTTTTGGCTGGCGCGACCTTGGACCGGTTTGCCGCTGACCAGATCATTCCCTTTGCGGCTCTGCCGGAAGACGAAAGCAGGTTTCTCATCCCGACCATCACTGAGCATGTATTGACGAGCCTGTGGTTGGAAAAGGAGTTTCTCGGTGCGCAGGTCAAGATCGACAGGTAGCGGATGACGGTCAATGGGGTTGGATTTTGGCCGGATCGTGATTAAGCGTTAGGTTAGCCAGGGCTCTCTACCTTGGACAGAGTACTCTCGGTTGTTCAGAGAGAGCGGCTGCTCATGCGATGCCTGTGCGGCCGCTGTCTGTATTGTCAGGCATGATGGGAATCCACATTAAGCCGCTGATGACGCACCATGCTCATGAATCTCAAGCTTCTCAGTTTCTCTAGTCAGTAAACCGTGGCAATTTACTACAGCTCAATCGATCGGCATTGCCCCTTTTTATAACAGCCAAGGCTGACTCCACAGGATACAACTCACCGAACGCACGATTTCACTCTCCGTTCCATTCCTCCATAGGCTTAGGTTTGCGGCACTTCGTTTGCAGTTTGGTGTGAGTGTCGCGGGGCTGTTAGAAAGCCGGATGACCGAAGACGATGCGTAATGTGAGCAAGGCGAGGGCCATTGCCGTGGTGGGAGAGTTCCTGTGTTGATGAATTATTCTTGTCGAAAAATATTGGTTCTTGGTCTTCTGCAGCTCCTCCTATTGGGAGGAGCATCGTTGTTTTCGGGAATGCTGCCATTGTCGGAAGCGGCCGAGAACAAGAAAGAACAGTCGCGCTTTTGCGTGGGCTTTCTCTATTGCAAAGAAAGCAAGGGAGAAGCGACATATACTCAGGCGTTTCTCTATCTCTATTCAACGGAAGAACGCGGGAACTATTCCCGACTTACACTCATCCCCTTTTACTCCCGCGAAATGAATCCTGCCGAGGACTACCTTCGGCAGAGCGTCCTATGGCCTCTTGGAATTTCCGAGCACAAGGGCGATGCCTCATACTTTCAACTGTTGCCGATGTATTGGCATGCGGAGAACCCGTCACAGCGTTACACCATTGTACTTCCTGCCTATTTCGATTATGCCGAGGGAGACCGGAGCTACACGTACCTTGTCCCGCTCTATGGACACCATCAACGCGGCGACCATTACCATCGGTATTACGTGCTCGGTCCGGTCGCGATTGCTACCTATGACACAGAAACAGATCTCCGGGAGTGGGATATTCTTTTCCCGCTGTTCCATTACGGCGCGGACGAGAACGGACATGAGACCAGGATCTTGCCGCTCTACTTCTCGGGCCAGAATAACAAAGAGGGAACCTGGTATCGCTACCTTTTCCCTTTCTACGGCCGGTCTGTCACACCCCAGACCAGTCTCAGCTATGTCTTCCCCCTCTACGGCTTACTGACTGATACCTCCACGCAGGAGACACGCACGTCGATCCTCGGATTACCGCCCCTGCTGCGAAAGACCGTTCCGACCCTCGCGTTCTATGAACATGTGTCGACGCCGACCTTCTACTCGGACCGGTTCTTTCCACTGTATCGCTACTCATATTCGATGACCGACGATCTTCGTCAGTTGGACCTCATCGTACTCTTTCGTATGAAAACAAGTCCCACACTCACTGCACATCGCCTGTTCCCGTTGTACTTCTATGAAGATGACCGCCAAGAAAACCGCATGGGATGGTCTCTCCTCGGCATCGAACGATTCTCTCTGGCCGGATACGGCCATGACGCCAACACCAGATGGCATCAAGTTATGCCGCTCTACCGAGTGACCGAGGATCTTGCGACGCAGATTTACAAGGCCGACGTTCTCGGCTTCGGTCCGCTCTCGATCTTCCGTTATTGGAGTAACCCGGAGGGCTTCGGTCACCGACTGTTCCCGCTCTATCACTATGATCATCCCGAGGCTGAGGAGTGGCACTGGTCCGCGTTGTTCTCCGGCCCGCTGTCTCTCTATCGCCATGACGCCAAAGGGGACTCCGTCCACGACCGTTTCTTTCCGCTCTATGATTGGAGGCGAAACGGGGACCGGCGGGAGTTGTCGGTTATCGGGGTAGCGGACTTTGCGATGTTCCATCAAGAAAGCGGCCCGACGTGGTTCGCCAACCGACTCTTCCCTCTGTATCGGTATCGCCACGATCTTGCGGCAGACGAGGTCACGATGGACACGCTCTTTCTCCATCGGCACCATTCCACCCCGGAAAAGGGCGACGACCGATTCCTGATGCTCTGGGAGGCATCATGGCAGCGACAGCAGCCGGGGTGGGAGCTGGATCTCTTGGGTATCAAGCCGGCGACATGGTTCCACCATGAGTCGAGTTCGGTGCGTACCGCAGACCGACTCTTCCCCTTCTACGGGTATCAGAGTGTTCCAACAGGAGAGTGGCGGCTGTCCTTATTGGGGTTCCCGCCACGCGAGCGGGCCTTCGCCTGGTCGCTTTATGAACATGGCGGCTCACCGACGTACCTCTTGACCCGCCTGTTCCCGTTGTATCGTTATGAGCGGAATGACGACACGAAGGAAGTGAATTGGTCTGCCTTGCTCCTGTACCGGCATGTAGAAAAGGAGCCGTATCTTCTCGATACACTTCCGCCCCTGCACGAATATGAACGCAATGACGAGACGGGCACAATGGAGCTGAACTTGGCGGGGTTCAAGCCGATCACCCTGTTCAACTATGGCAGGGGCCCGGATGCGAGGCACTCCTATCTCTTTCCACTGTACGACTATAATCGGGTGGGAGAGGCCAGCAGATTCTCGATGATCGGCTGGCCCAAGGTCGGCTCACTTCCGACGCTGTCCCTCTTCGAACGAGAGGACACATCATCCTTGACGGCGCACCGTCTGTTTCCCATCTATCGGTATCGGCGAGACGATGAGGCCAAAACGCGTGACTGGGATGCCTTCTTTCTCTGGTGGCATCGGGAAACAGAGCAGCAGATGCGGGATGTCTTTCTGCCGCTCGTGGATATCGCGCATGACCGGCAACAGGACGAACGTGACGTCGGTGTGTTGGGGATCCGCCCGCTGACCTTCTTCCGCTATCAGTCGTCCCCCACCGGGTATTCACATGCTGCCGCCCTGCTTTACAAGTACAGCTCGGAGGCGGAACATCAACGTCTTTCCGTCCTTGGCCTCCCGCAATACGGGAGCGGTCCGGCCCTCTCGCTGTTTGCTATGGATCAGACTCCGTCCGCGATCACGCATCGGCTCTTTCCGCTCTATCGGTATGCCAGTGACGAGCAATCCCAGACGCTGGATTGGCAGGCGTTATTCCTCTGGTGGCATTGGCGGAAGGAATCTCATGCGCGGACCATCATCCTGCCGCTGGCCGACATGGAGCGGGACACCCAGAGGGAATCCAGCCGCCTGTCGTTGGTGGGGGTTCCCCGGATCGGCGAGATGCCCCCGCTCACCCTGTTCAACTGGGAACAGACCCCGCTCTTCAGCACGCATCGCCTCTTTCCCCTGTATCAATACTCGCACGACCAGGGGAAAGACACCACGGCCTGGAATGCGCTATGGCTCTATTGGCATCGGGCCACTCCGCAAGACACCAGGGACACGTTCTTTCCATTGGGGAGTCTATGGCGTGACAAAAGTGCGCAGGCCTGGAGCCTGTCCGCTTTGGGAGTGGATCCCTTGAGCATGGCCTATTTTTCCGGCAGTCCGACCTCCGCGCGTAACCGGTTGTTTCCCTTCTGGGACTATGAACGAGAAGGCAATAATTGGGGGTTCTCGTTGGTCGGCATTCGACATCTGTCCTTGTTCGGCCATGATCGGACCGAAACCGGCGCGACCGACCATTTGTTTCCCTTCTGGTGGTATGCAGATTCGCCGACGGAATCGCGGAATGTCATCGTCCCGCTGTGGAGCGATTTCCGGAATCATCAAACCCAGGAACGGGCCATCGGCGTGCTGGGTATCGCCCCGCTCTCGCTCTACTATCAACAGTGGACTCCCACTGGCATGACGGCCCGTCTCTTTCCCCTCTGGAGCCGTGAGTATCATGAACAGACACAGGAAACCCACACCGGTGCGATCGGAATTCCTCCGCTCTCGTTGTATTACGGCTATACGAGTCCCACGTCGACCGAAAACCGGCTCTTTCCCTTCTTCCGCTACATGAGCGATCACAGCAAGGATGAGTCTGAGTTCTGGTTCTTGTGGCCGTTCTTCGATTACAAGACCGCACAAGGCAGGACAACGGAGACCAGCATGCTCTGGTGGCTGTTTCATTACCGAAGCACTACGAAAGACGAGTGGGAGTATTGGGTGCTTGGCCATCCTCCCATCGCATTGTATATGCGGACGGTGTCGCCGCAAAAAACGTTGGTCGAGGTGAATCCCATCATTCCCGGCTGGAGGCGGGAATATGTGGAAGGGGTGGGCACCTCATGGGCGCTCTTTGGCGGGCTGATCGGCATGGATGCCCAGCCGGACGGCACGCACAAACTACGATTGCTCTGGGCATTTCAGCTCTAGCCCGCATTATTCATGACAGTTCGTCGCCCGTTCGACAGGCTCAGGGTCCCGAGCATCGTCGAGGGACGAAATCGCCAAGCCGCGTCGCGAGAGCGGCGCGCGGAGGCCTGAGGTCCTGAGGCGTACTCGATGCAGTACGTCGAGGGACCGAGGGGCGAGCCCGCCGCCCACAGGCTTGTCGCAGCAGCGGATCGGCGATTGCAGCAGAAGTGCTCATGAATAATGCGGGCTAGCCCGGACCTCGTTTGGCATTATCCGATGGAGACAAAGGAGACGAGTGGCGTGGTCAGGCTGGCGCAAGAGCATGTGAGGCTTGACCGGCCAGCCCATACATATGGTCCGTGCGCGCGAAGGGGAACAAACCCAGACTGTGCCAGCAGCACCCTTCCTCGTACTCGCGTTCTTATCGACGGCCAGCGATCGACATTCAATGATACTTGATTGTGGCCGGATCCTGATCGAGGGGCAGGTTAATCCGGACTCTCTTCCTCAGACATGAGACCCTTGCTCACTCATGATCCCTCATGCTTCATTGCCGATGCGATGCTCGGCCGTCTGGCCCGTTGGCTGCGAATTCTGGGGTACGACACGGCCTACGAGAAGGTGATTACGGACGAGTCGTTGATTGAGCGGACCATCCAAGAAAACCGATGGCTGCTCACGCGTGACAGACGGTTGACGGAATGCAAAGTAATTCGTAGCCGGTGTACCTTGATCGCACACGATGACCTTGAAGGTCAGTTGCGGCAGCTCCACCAGGACCTCAAAGTCGATCTGGGGATGAACCACCGGCGAAGCTATCGCTGTGCGGATTGCAATGTCGTGCTGCTCTCCATTCCCTACGACGAGGCGGCACCCCTGGTCCCTCCCGTCGTTGCACGGCAGCATCAAGAGTTTCTCCAGTGCGCTCACTGCCGTCGGGTTTTTTGGCAGGGTAGCCACTGGGAGGATCTCAATGCGCGACTTGCAGCGGCCAAACAACAAGGCACGGGGCAGGCAACGCTCCGATGAAAGTGTATTCTTTCTACGAATGGGAACTGGACCCAGCTGAGGCGATCCGAGTCCAAGAGCAACTTCGCGCGAAGGTCATCCCCCATGGACGCCTGTCCAAGTGCAGCCGGCATCGCTTGTCATATCGGCGTTGGTCTGGACAAACCGACGATCGGCTGTGCCAAGTCGCTCCTGATCTGCTGGCAGAGCAGGCCAAACGAAAGGCTCAATGAGAGGGTTGCGCTGGTTTCCGCTATTGGTGTTCTTCCTACTGGTGGCAATACTGCCGCTGTTCTTCGGCCACCTCTTTGCGGCAGCCTTGATCAAACTCAAACTTGAACCGGCGACCGCCCTCCTGGTGGTGATAGGTATTTTCGTCGGCAGTGTGATCAACATTCCCGTGAAACGCCTGTCTCGGACGGAATCGGTACTGGTGGACCCGCTGGCGGTGTTTGGACTCCCCAGCTGGTGGCCTATACTCCAACGGGTCCGCCGGGAAACCATTATCGCCGTCAACGTGGGTGGCTGCCTCATTCCTGTGGCGCTGGCGATCTATGAAACGGCTCATTTGGCCATAGCGGGTCGGCAGGCGCTCTTAGGCTTGACCATCGCCGTCGTTATCAACACGGGGGTGTGCTATTGGATGGCGAAACCCATGAAAGGGATCGGCATCACAATGCCAGGACTCTTTCCTGCCATTGTTGCCGCTATGACCGCGCTGCTCCTTGTTCCGGACCAAGCCGCTCCCGTGGCCTTTGTCGCCGGTGTGCTCGGCCCGCTCATCGGCGCGGACCTACTGCACCTGCGCGACATCGAAAAGATCGCTACCGGCATTGCCAGCATCGGCGGCGCCGGCACCTTCGACGGAATCGTCCTGTCTGGAATTGTGGCAGCGTACTTGGCGTAAGGTAACAAGCTCATGAGAAGAGTGGTGGAGGTCTTATGACTGAGACTGATCGCTTTGATTGCCAGAGGACGAACGACGCGGCCTGTTCCCCGATACTCAACAACCACGACTCAGCATGTGCGATCACGCAGCCGGTTGACGGGGTAAGACATCAATTCAATACATCCATACGCAAGCCATCACCTATTTAATGTGTATGTCGTGCAATATAATGAATAGTTCGACGGTGCAGGATTTGATGGACATACGACGCTCAACCCACCGTCATGGGGTGTGGGTCGCCAAGGTTCTGCGACCAGCACACTTCTGTGTGTCTACGTAAACCTCTTATGGAGTACGGAGCAATGCTTTCACGGCGAGGTTTTCTCGGCTATGCCGCGGCGAGTGCAGTCGCGGTGGCTTGTTACCCGAGCGAAGGTGTGTGTGCCGATCCGACAGTGCCGCATCTGCAAACGATGCGGTCGCTTCCCGAGAAGGCCGACCTACTCCTGGGTTACCCTGTCAATATGACGATGCCGCCACGCGAATTCTTCGATTGGCGAAAACGGTTGGCGAAGGTCGGCATCAATCAATTTGCCTTTAACAATGTCGGTAACCCGTATGTCCAGAGTCCTATCCCGTTTAATACGCACGTGTTGGAACGGGAAGTCATCGCCCGTTTTGCCGAACTCTATGCGTTCGACCGTACCGAATATTGGGGGTTTCTGAGCAACAGTGGTACCGATAGCAACATGCACGGGATGTACATGGGCCGCACCATTCTGAAGAACCGGACCGGTATCGTGCCGAAAGTGTACTTTACGAAGGAGGCCCATTACTCCATCCAGATTTTGCGGGATCTCTTGGCACTCGACTGGGTCGAGGTCGATACCAATTCGGACGGTAGCATGGACACGGATTCGCTCGCTCGTCGGCTCGCCGAGCATCCCAACAATCCGGCCCTGGTCGTGGCCACCATTGGCACAACCTTCAAGGGTGCAATCGATCCAATCGACGGTATTCGTGCGCAGCTCAAGGGCCGTGAGGCGTATATCCACCTGGA
>JAOUPN010000153.1 GCA_029879905.1 Nitrospira sp.
GGATGGACGGGCTCTTATTAAGTGCTGCATCGACGGCCTCGGTCAACGACAGCTTCAGAACCGGCAGGCTCTCCCCATCGGTTGGAGGCGTCTCACTCTCTTGCGCCCATGCGACGACGCCGGCAAAACATGCCCAGACCAAAACCAAGCCCGCCATTACTATTCGATAGGGCTGACGACACCGACGCGCCGACCTGCTCTTTCCCACCATACCGCCGCCGACCTGCACCTCACACCCCTCACCCTTGATCATACGCCTCCTATTGCTCCACAGGAAAATACACGGTGCACGCAAGACCTGCCGGCAACACATTCTCGGGGTTCGGCATTTCCAGGCGGACACCGAAGGTCCCGCTCGCACTATCGACCAGCCGGTTCACGACGGTAATTTCCGCTTGATAGGCAGACGACGTCCCACCGTCCGGACGCACCTCCGCTTTCATCCCCGGCTCTAATTTCCCCAACAGACTCAGCGGTGCAAATACTTCAATCCACAAAGGATTGATCTGGGCCAGTTTCAGTATCGGCATTTGCCTGGCCAATTCGCCGGGGGACAGTAAGCGATCGACCACGACACCGCTCAACGGGCTGTAGATCGTATGCAACTTCAGCGACGCGGTGGCGCGTTGCCATTCCAATTCAGCCATACGCTTATTTTCGAGCGCCTCCTGATGCGCCATTTCGGCGACGACCTTTTCCGTCTGGGCCTCATCGAGTTCATGCCTCGCAATAGAGTTGGATTTGTACAGATCCGTCGCCCGCTCAAGCTTTCTCGTGCTGAAGGCGATTTTGGCCTGTGCACTCTTGATCGTCGCCTCCGCATCCGCCTTGGCTTTGGCAAGATCAACCGCAGCCTTTTCCACACTGGCCTCCAACGTCACAATCACCTGCCCCTTGGACACCCAATCACCGCGATCCACGTTTACATCCTGAATGACGCCTTCCACGGGAGCTGCGACGGAAACTTCCATCGACGGTTTCATCAGACAGGCCACGCCGCCGGAAGCCTGTACCGGAACATTCCAACCGATACAGCCGGCGACGAGCACCACGGCAGACCACACACACCTTGCACATCTTCGGCGATCACCGGACTTCCTCGCGATGACTCTATACAGAGACGTAGGGGTCATTCTCACCATGATCAATTCACGAAGCCTTTCATTTCTTGAATCGGATGGTACATTTCAACCCTGCCGGAAGCTTCAAGTTACGATTGGGAAGCTCAAGGCGCACGCCGAACGTACCGCTGGCCGCATCAACCACTCGATCCACGACGGTGATCTTCGCCGGATACTCACCGCTCAAAGGCGGCTCCGGTTTGACGTACGCCGTTTTTCCCACAGCCACTTTCCCCAACATCGCCGCCGGTGCGTAGACCTCGACACGGAGCGGATCGATCTGTGCCAGTTTCAAAATCTTCTCCTGTTTGGGAAACTCTCCCGGATGCATGAACCGTTCAACCACGACGCCGTTGATCGGACTCTTGATCGTGCGCAACGCCACTTCCGCCGCTGTCCGCTGCAATTCCAAATCTGCCAGCCGCCGATTGCTGAGTTCCGCCTGCGCATGCTGAACTGCACCGGTTGCCCGCTCCACCCTGGTATCGAGCGTGGCCAAAACCTGTCCTTCCTTCACCAAATCTCCTCGATCAACCTGCACCGTTTCCAGCAAACCGGCGACAGGCGTCGTCACCGTGATGACGACATACGGCTGAATCAAACAATTCAAATTCTGATCCGCACCGTACGCCGTCGAGCCTCCCCCAAACACCACCGTTACGGCCAACATCCCCATACACAATCGTCCGACCATTCCGATTCTCCTCGTCATCTCTCCTATTCCACTCTCCCCGAAAAGGCGAGACTTGATTCGAGCTGATCCTCATGTTGCAACAGATCTCGGCGGACGCGCGCATGGAGTCGCTCGGCCGACCGCTGAGCACGCCCGACAAGAAACTGTGCCAACCATCCCTCAAGCGGCTTACCCGAGGTGAGCAGCAACCGCGCCGCCCATCGAGCGACTCGCCCATGAGCCGTCGATAACAGTTCGTCCTCCAGGGAGGTCACCGTTTCATAACTACCGGGATCTCCCTGCCGCCCGGTTCTTCCATAGAGTTGCCGATCGATACGTTTGGCTTCATGCCGTTCCGTCGCGATCACATGCAGGCCACCGGCTTGCGCCACGGAACGGGCGAGTTTGATATCGGTCCCGCGCCCGGCCATATTCGTCGCCACAGTCACCCGACCTTGCTCTCCCGCGGAGGCAACTACCGACGCTTCTTCTTCATCTTGCCTGGCATTCAGCACCACATGTTCGATCTCTGCTCTTGCCAATTGGTCGCTGAGAGTTTCTGATGCCGCAACGGATCGGGTTCCCACAAGAACGGGACGCCCCTGTCCACGCATCTCACCGATACGATCCACCACCGCATCCCATTTTTGCTCCGATGTGGCAAATAACCGCTCCCCTTTCCATGCCCGCTGAAGCGGGCGATTCGTGGGTACCGTCACCGTCGCCAGGCGATACACGTTCCACAGTTCGCCGGCTACTTCGTGTGCGGTCCCTGTCATACCCGACAACCAGAGATACCGCCGGAAAAATCGTTGGTAGGTGATACGCGCCAGAGAGGTCTGCATCGGCGTCAGTGAACAGCCCTCCTTCAACTCAATCATCTGATGAAGTCCCTGCTCCCATGACCGGTCTCCCATCACACGCCCCGTGTATTCGTCGATGATTTGCACCTTGTCATCACGCACTAAATACTGGATGTCGCGCTGAAAGAGATGTAACGCGCTTAAGGCCTGCCGAACCAGTTCTTCTCGCCGCCTCGGCCCCGACCAAATCCCCGTCAAATCCTGGGTCTGCTTCGTGATCGTCTCCTGACCCTGTGGAGTCAGGCGAATGCTCCGTTCCCGTCCGCTCAGCAAGAAATCCTGTCCCCGCTCAAGCCCCTGCGCTAATTGCAAGGCAGTTTCATAAATCTGCCGTTCCGGAACCTTCCCGCCGGATCCTGAGATAATCAGGGGAACCCGGGCTTCATCTACCAGCACACTGTCCGCTTCATCGATAATGCCGAAGCACAGTCCGCGCAAGACCAGTTGACGAAGCCTGGTGGCATCGCCGTACAATCGTTCCAGTTGCAGCTGAATACGATTGGGGTGTCGCCCGACAGCCAACCGGTCACGAAGATAGTCGAACGCCAGTTCCTTGTTGCAACAATAGGTTATGTCGCAGGCATACGCACCTCGTCTCGCGGCCGGATCAAGCTCGTGGGTGACGGCTCCGACGGTCAGCCCAAGCATCTCATAGATCGGTTTCATCTCTCGGGCATCGCGAGCCGTCAGATAGTCGTTGACCGTAATGACATGAACCGGCACACCGGCCAAGGCGACCGTCGCCGCCGCCAATGTCGCCGTCAGCGTTTTCCCCTCACCGGTCGTCATTTCCGCAATACAGCCGTTTAACAACACCCAACCGCCGAAAATTTGCACGTCGTAGTGTCGTTGTCCCAGCGTCCGACTCGCCGCCTCACGAACCAATGCAAAGGACCGGCAAACCAACTGATCCGACAGTCCATGCCGACGCAGCTCCTCTCGCAACTGCCTGGCAGACTGTCCGAGTTGATCGTCCGTCAACCGCTCGAGATCGGCCCCCTGCTTCGTGACTTCTTCAACAATCGTCGTATTGAGACATCGGCGGACCTGCAGACGCCGCAACAGAGGACCGGCCAAACGAGCGCCTTGACGATCAAGCCACCCCTCCTTCTCAACATGGCGTTCAGGATAGGCGCTGTGCAACGCCGTCCGCTCGCGAGCCAAATCAAACATTGAACCGCGCCAGAAACAGCTGGCGTCCCTGTCGATACCATTGAGCAGCCAAGGCTTCCCTACCGTGATCGAACCGTACGTACACCCGTCCCCCGACATTGAGAATCCCCTGTTGGACCGGAAGCTCGAGATCGACCTGAAACAGGCGTTTCATCGCTTTCCGGCCTTTCTCGTCACGAGGGTCGAGCGGTACCTGCCCTCCTCCTTCGCTGCCCAACGCCGGGCTCGGCAACTCTTCGCTGGCGGACGGAACAAGCCGTGTGATCGACGCCGGCATCGGATCTGCCAACCGCTCGGCCAACCGAACCTGCACGCCGCGGAGCTGATGGCGAATCAAGTCGATATCATTTTGATCGACAATGGTGCGGACCGTAATCGTTTGCAGATCTACCACGTGGGCCAGCAATTCACCGCGTTTCACAAATCGGCCCGGTAAATCCTCCGCCTTCGGCAAGACGAATGTCCCCTCCGCCCGGCTTCTGATCACAAGATCCGACCGCCGCTCTCGTGCACGGACCAACCGCTCTTCGATGTATCGCTGCTCCTCCTCCAGCATGGCCGCCTTCACCAAGTCATCAACGAATTGTTCCCTGATCCTCGCTTTCACCTCCCGTAGTTGCGCCTCCAGAATCTTCACATCCGCCTCAATGGTAGGATCGGCACAGACGACCAAGACGTCGCCGGGCATGACCGTTGATCCAGGCACCGCCACCACTCGTTCCACAAAACCATCGACTTCGACTCTCACGAAAGCCTCATCGGGAATCCAGACGACGCCTTCGGCCCTGGTCCTGTACGGCGCCGGCACAAGCGCCAACAGCGCGACGACTCCTGCCACCACTGCCATACTCACCGCCATCGCACGCCCGCGCACATGACGAATCCGCGGACTTGTGAACAGATACGTCACGCCCTTTCCGAGAGGCAAGACAAACCAGGTCCCGGCCGTCAAGACGGCAAACACGACCCCCAATAAGAACAGCTGGTCCGTGAGATACAGCAGGATGGCGGCCACAACAATGACCCGATAGATGAAGGATGAGACGGCATAGATGACGAACCAGGTACGTTCACCCACCGAGTCATACGGCACAGGCGCATCGTCCCGACCAAACAGATACCGCTCACAGAGGTAGCCAAGATAGGTATTGGCCCGTTGCCGAAGATTTGGGATCTCCAGCACGTCAGCCAAAATATAATACCCATCGAATCGCAACAGAGGATTCCCGTTGAAGAGCACCGTCGAAATCCCGGCGATGAGAATCGTATTGTAGGCAAGCGTCCGTACCGTACCCGGCTCGACACCGACCCAAATGTAGAGCGCGATCGCGGCCAAGACTAACTCCACGATCATGCCCGCCGCTCCCACTATCGCGCGCTGCCATTTGCTTGCAAATGCGGAAGATGCGGATGCTTCCACATAGGGAATGGGCGACAGAACCAGGATCATGATGCCCATCTCATGAACCTCGCCGCCGAACGCTTTCACGGCAAAGGCATGGCCGAATTCATGCAGCGCCTTGATCACAGGAAATAGGAACCACAACAACACGAGGTTCTGAGGCGCCGTCACACGATCGATCATATCGGCAGTGAGATCGCCCCAGTGAGCCGCACCGATCAACAAGGCCGGTCCGACGATCAGACACCACAGTACCGCGCCCCACCAGGAGAAAAACGGACGAACAAGCGGAATGAATTGCTGCAGAAACCGTTCCGGATCGAATAACGGAAACTGCCAGGCAAAAAAGTTCATCAACCGCCGCTGCCATTTGCGTTTTCGTTGTTTTTCGTAGCGTGACAGCAACTCGGCGGTGTCCGGAGGAATGTCACATTGCAGCACATCGGCGGCATGAAGCTGACTGAGCAATTGCACGACATCCGGCTGAGTCGGCGCATGGTCACCAAGCCGGGAAGAGGAAAGATCCCAGATCTCCTGAACAGATTTCTTACCGTCCATCAAGCCGATGAAGGAGAAGGCGGCGGGAGAGAAGCGGTGAAACCGTTCGTTCGAACGATCCTGTAAGACATACCAAATCTGCCCGCGATATTGATGGCGGTGCAACTTGGCATGGCTACGCAGACTCGGCTTCAGATCCGCGACACGATACCACCATGGGCTGAACAGCGCTTCGGACATAGGACCTCAGCAGGTTGAGGCTAAGGTTGAGGTGAAGATCGAAGAATTCCTGAACGACCAAGGTAACAGTTCGAATACAAGCACAAACCTGCTGGCGCTCATACCGTATCTTCAGCCTCCCTCGACCTTAGCCTTCACCTCAGCCTTGACCAGAGCCTTCCCCTACTTCGTCACGGGAGCCATGTCCAGAGGGTCAGCCTGACCCAATCGACAACCTGATGGGTCCAAATCCACACCAGCAAACGCTGGTCGATTTCAATCTTTCCGGCCCCTTCCATCGCCGGATGGAGCCGTTCATGCGCCTGATCAAGCGTGGCTTCCACGCGGAAGAAGTTACGGCCCTCCTTCGCTGTAGACACAGGGGTCACTTTCGACACCGTGACTTCCACAGGATCGGAGGGAAAGGCTGAGAGCAAAAGGTGCCCGCGCTGCCCCGCTTGCACGTCAGCGATATCACGTTCGTCGACTTCCAGGACAACACGGTAACTGTCAAGCGGAGCGATCTCGAACAGCACAGTCCCCTTTTCAACCGGAGATCCCAGCGACTGGCTCAAGTCCCCACTGACGACAATCCCGTCGAACGGCGCAATGACACGCGTATGGGTCAATTGGTCGTCAAGCAGGGCGATCTCCGACTGCGCCTGACTCATCTGTGCCGTGGCGATTTCAGCTTTGGCGGCCTCTCGCTCGGCCATCGCCTTGTGATACTCTTTTCGGTACTCTTCAAGCTTGCTCACCGACTTCGATCGTTCAAGACGCAACTCCCGATCATCCAATGTGGCCAAGAGATCACCGGCACGTACCTGATCACCGGCACGAATAGTTGCCTCCCTGATATATCCATTGAACGACGCAGCGGCCGCTCGTTGCGTGATCGGCTCCAATACCGTCTTGGCCGATACACGATAATCACCCTCGGCCAGAAAGCAAAATGCCAACAACCCTACGATGATTGTAGTCGTCAACTTCAATGCGACATGGCTGGGGCCGACGAGATCTTTCACATACCGTGTCAGGGAGTCCCATATCTTGGCGCCGACCCATCGGTCCTCTCGTCGATGAATCTCCAGCACGGGCCCGACAAGCGAAGCCACGGACCGGCAGAGGTCCACGCTCTTCTGGTCGAAGTGATGGTCTCCCGATCGCTCGAGTAGGAGCGCGCCGACCGCATGGCCTCCGGACTCCAGGGGCACAGAGAGCAGCGCACCGCTTCCATGTTCATCCGCAAAGGCGACATGAGCCAGGATCACCGTGGACGCACCCTCGGGCGGAGGCGGATAGATGATGGTTTCGCGTTGGTCGATGGCTTCATCCATCGCTTCGGCCAACCCACGAATCACATTGGTCTGTTCTTTGAATTCGGCACTGTGCGAGACAGCAGTCACGCGCACGCGTCCCCGCTTGAGAAATCCGATACTGACACGATCGCACGACAGGCTTGTCGCCATCGCAGTCACCAACGCCATGGCGGAGGCATAGAACCGCTCATGGCCGACGGCCGTCGCCATCAAATCCAGAGCAGCCTGAATTCGCGCACGTGTTTCCTTCTCAGCCGTGGCGGCTTCCCGTGAGAACAATAGTTCCAACCAGGAAGCTCCCCAGTGAAGTTGACGCATCATCCCCTGCAACTTCGCGTCGGATTTCGGCGTCACCTCCAGCACCGCAGCGCCATACAGCGCCCCGCGTGCCTCAATAGGATATCCGATTTCGTAATAGCCGTTGTGCGTCTGCCCCTCATCAGCAGACTCGTTGCGAGAGACAAGGCCTCGCCGTTCCGCCAGCGTCCGCTCCGCAGTTTTGGTCAGGTGTTTGAGATTTCGATGGCCTTCGGGCCACGTCGCGACAGGACGAAACGGACCGCGATCAGCCGTGCCGAGCAAGACCATCCCCGCCCGAACACCGCCCATCATACGGCATTGCAGCGCCAGCCAACTCCGACAAAAGGCATCGACCGTTGCTGCCTCGGCAAACTCGGCCCA
>JAOUPN010000260.1 GCA_029879905.1 Nitrospira sp.
GGAGCAGCGAGCACAAGCAGCTATAAGTACACCGGGCGGGAAGATGATGGCACTGGGCTTATGTACTATCGTGCGCGGTATTATCAGCCACGGTTACAAAGATTCATCAGTGAGGACCCAATTGGGTTTGCAGGCGGTGATGTGAATATGTATGGATATGCCAAAGAGAATCCACTTATTCTTCTTGATCCGATCGGCCTTAGCGTGCTCAACCCAAACAATTATCCTGTTTCTCCTGATGTGCTGGCAGCATTGGAAGAGCTAAACAGTCTCATTGGTTGTGATAAAGACATTGTCATTACAGGCGGTAACCGAGATCCTAGTTCCCCGCTCGGCGCTGGATCAAGCAGTACACATGCTCAAGGACTCGCAGCAGACATCACAGTTCCAGGGCAGGCTCATTTGGAAACGGCAAATCAAGCGGCAGTAAGCGGGCTTTTCGGTGGTGTTGGTTGGTATCAAGAAGGCTATCGCGGACCGAAAGGTGAAGGTCCACACACTCACGTTGATTTGAGATCTGGCCCACCGACGCGATGGGGCTACCCAGCGACGGGGCCTCGTATGCAAGGGTTCTTCCCTCCTTATCCAGTGCAACTCAATATCAATGGTTGTAGGTGTACTCCGTGACTAGGATCATGACATTCGTGCTTGTTTGGGGACTCGTTACATCCGGATGGGCGGCTCAGGAGCCGGATACCAAAGGCGCATTTGAACGTGAACTGTTCTCACCCTCAGCCGTAAGACCATTCGGAATCGATGAGCATCGATTCAAGGCGCTGAGCTTCAAACAAAGACAGGATTTGCTAGACGCTCGCCAGGTGTTGATGAAATTTCTCAAGGCGTCTCAGTCTCATTCGCCAGACATACATGGATTGGTCGCCTCAGCGCTACTTGGCCGATTTCCAGATCAAGTAGCGCTGCTTGATAAACTGTTCGGACAAGAGACCGAGGTGGTACTCGGATCGATCACCAACTTTGTGATTTCTTCTGCCAACGAGATCGAATTGAGTTACTACATCGTTGTGTTCGCTGAAGGGAATACCATTCTGAATCAGGATAAGGTTTTGTTGCGGCGTGACGCTACAAAGTGGCTGATCGTTCGTATCGGAGGTCTCCACTGAGCCAGCCTGTCTGGTAGAGAATAGCTCTGGACCTTATCTGAAGTCCGACCAACACCATCCGGTATCATGCCAACAATCAGCAAATGGCATTCGGCACCACGACCCAAGACGTACGACAACGCCTCCCGCCGGGCGACCATGACCGTCGTCGGCCAGCCACAGGTCACGTATACCTACGACAATGCGAATCGACTCACGACCATCGTCCAAGGCACCAGCACGGTCACGATCGCCTATGATGATGCGGATCGACGAACCAGTGTCACGTATCCCAACACCAACAAGATGGAGTACGCGTATAACGCCGCCTCCGAACTCACGACGGTGACGTACAAGCAAGGCACGACGACGCTGGGGACCTTGACCTATGCGTATGATGGGGCCGGAAACAGACTCCAGACGGTCGGGACGTTCGCCCGCACCAATCTGCCGCCTGCGCTCACGTCCGCCACTTACAATGCGAATAACCAGCAAACGGCATTTGGTACCACCACCGAGACCTATGACCTGAATGGCAATCTCGCTACCAGCACCGATACCAGCGTGACCACCACCTATACATGGAATGCCAGGAACCAGCTGACGGGCATCAGTAGAACGGGTCTCACCGCGAGCGTGACCTATGACTCCTTCGGCCGTCGCACGGGCAAGACCATCAACGGCACGACTACGAACTTCTTGTATGACGGCTTGAATCCCGTCCAAGAAAAGAACGGCGCCACGGTCACGGCCAACGTGCTCACCGGCCTCGGCATTGATGAATTCTTTACGAGAACGGACAGCGTGGGAGTTCGTGCATTGCTGTCCGACGCCCTTGGCTCAACCGTGACATTAGGGGACAACACCGGCACGCTCCAGACCCAGTACACCTATGAGCCGTTTGGATTTGTCAGCCAGACAGGGGCAGCCAGCACGAGCAGCTATAAGTTCACCGGTCGGGAAGATGATGGCTCCGGGCTCATGTATTACCGTGCTCGGTACTATCATCCCCGCTTGCAGCGGTTCATTGCGGAAGATCCAATCGGGTTTTCAGGAGGGGATACGGGAGGAAATAATGGGTGACCCTATTTCAACCCCGTTTCCCAATTCGTGGGGACTCATCAGCGCTCTTGCACGCGGCGGAGGGCATCTTGATAGACTCGCCCTACCGGGTCGAGATAAAACCCGAATGCCATAAGTTGATCGAGGACTGGTTGCAGCCGGTCGATGATTCCTTCCAGCCGAGCATGCACGAGGATGCCGATAGTTCCCATAACGGTCAGCCCTTCACGCATGGCCAGTGTTCTGACTGCAATGTCATCAGCCAACAGCAGTGTGGCGTGATGAACAAGCGCAGTAGCAATCACCGCGGCGTCTGTTTTTGAGATGTTCGGGGCTGTGAGCCGGTTGATTAACGCGCTATCGGCCACCTCCTCTATGGTGATCCACTTCTCCTGGAGAGCTTGCCGCAATTCCAGACTTCCAGCGCGCCCTGTTCCCTGAGTGAACACTTCCTCATGGACTTGCGGGGTGATCAGCAGGTGCTGAAAGAATCGGTTGAGGAGATGGAACTGGTTGACTGCAGCGAGGTGAATGAGAGGGCCACTATCCGTGACGACGATCACGCGGTATCCTGTGACGTGGCTGCTTTGAAGGCCTCCAACTCCTTGTCTAACCATCCGGCTTCGTACTCTGCGGCAGGGATCTTATGTGCTGCCATCAGCGTCAAAAACTCGCGCAGCGGCATCGCTAACAACTCGGCGCCTGCTCGCCAAGAAATCTGCTCCGTGCGTACCCAATCAAGCACCGCTGCTCGTTTGACATCCTCGGCCAGTGCCGCGTCGTCTATTGCCATCATGCCAAGGAATGGTTCAGGCAACTCCCATTCAAACCGTATGGTATGGCCCATCATGTCACCTCATCATTGGAATTCCTCAGATTGTATCGGAAGACACGCAGCAAGGAAAGAGATGGCTGACGCGAAGCAGGAACAGGGGGACAGGTACTTTTCCAGAGCCAAGAGTCAATTCAAACGGTCGGAAGTCTGTTGTTGACAGTGGCGAAGTGTGCAACGGGGCCGCCCTTCGTCAGGGCTGTAGGTATGCTGGATGGTGAGGCAATTCTGGTGAGGAGTTCTCACAATTCGGCCTCGCGGGAAGCGGAGCAAATCGTGAGAAAAGACTGCCTATTTCGACGTTCTCAGTACGGGCTCGCTGCACATAAGTGTCATCATTAGAAGCGGCAACGGCGGGAGCTGGATGGCGATGCAGGGAAAGTCTCCTATCGGCACCTAGGAGCTGACACTCTGGACCACTGTGTTGTAGAGCGCGATTGTCTCCTGGGTACAATCGGTATCTTTCACCCGAAGAACGATTTCGGCTGGGGATGGATTCTTATGCTTACACAGGTGCAGCGTCCGCTGGCCCGCAATGCAGACTTTCTGAGTGATGTGATGACGACGAGCGAGGAGAGAACATGCCCGCTCATGATTCATCCCCGTCGGTCTGAGATGGGTCTTGATGGCCGGATTCTTGGTTGCAACCGGTTGCAGATTTGCGGATTTCTTGCCCGGTTTTGCTGCGATTTGCCGATCTATCTTGTTGATATTGTTGATGTGGCGATGAGTCCGGTGCAATTCGAAACCCGTCATCCACCCCATGAGGCGCACTGGTCTCGTCAACCTTCCTCCCCGCCCGCCATCCTACTACGGTTGTCTCGAGATTCCAGGAATCATGATATGTGCGGTGCAGGATCATTCTGACCGACTTCAGCGCGGTGGAGAAATACTCCCACACCAATATCAGTCCGCATGTACAATACAAGATCATGCCCATGGTTTTTTTCATTTGATGCGCGATCAACATCCGTAATTGTCTCGGTCGTGCTTACGATCGAAAAGTGGTTCGTCTTGCTTAGCTTTTCCGATCATGTAATGATAGAACCCGTCAACTTAGCGATGACGGCAATATGACCTTGACCATACACATTGGACCCAACACCTTGGCGCATTCTTTTTGTTCGGCATAGCCGCATGCTACAAAGTGACTCGACCCTAGAGCTCATGACAGAGCAACAATTTATTAAGAAGAATCTTACTGTCATTAGAGCCTATCTCAAGAGCAAATTTCCCGGCTGTGTCATCACGGAAGAATCTAACCCGAGTCTGTATCACACCTTCACCGTGAGGGATGAGAAGCAGCACCACAACTATAAGTTAAAGGTAGATTGGTTGCGACTTTCAGACCGTAGTAACACGCAGGAGAAAACGAAAACCGAGTTGAGCTTGGTTGATGTGGCACGTTGTATGATTCAAGCAGGGGACGACTGGTTTTACTGGTGAAGGCGTCGCCTCCCCTTCACACTTGTCCAGACCTTTCATTTCAGCCTGGTTGTTCGCGGATAATGGCTGCTAAACAGCGCAAGCTCTATCAGACACTCACTTCAGGGATTGCGGAGAAAGTGGCCTCAAGTGGAGCGTAAACTGAGCGCTGCAGGACGAAAGACTCCTGACTCGTTTGAGCCTGTCAAAGCGTTGTCAGCCCGCAAGCACAATACAAGATCCAAGCCCATGTTCTTTGCCCAATGCCGCCGAACCGCACTGGCATCCCCATCACTCCTACAGATGCATGGAGCTTTGCGCGTCTATGCGTAACTGTGAGGACAATGCGAACTGGTTCTCGCGCACCACTTCCTCGTAAATCTTCAAGTAGTCGCTCACCATCCGCTTCGCAGTGAAACGAAGATCAAACGACTCGCGGCAGGCACGACGATCGATCGTCCTCAAGTTGGTCACCGTGGAGATCATCTCCTCGAGTGTCTCACTGATGAACCCAGTGACTCCGGATTCGATAATTTCAGGAATCGATCCACGGCGATACGCGAGCACCGGCGTGGCGCACGCCAGCGCTTCGATTAGCACGATCCCGAAAGGTTCAGGCCAATCGTACGGACACACCAGCGCAATCGCGTTTCCGATAAACTCATCTTTTTCTTCGTCCGTAATTTCGCCCACGAATTCGATCAAGGGATGGCGCATCATCGGCTCGATCTCGGCACGGAAGTATGCCTCATCGGCTGGATCGACCTTCGCCGCCATCTTGAGCGGAATCCCCACGCGTTTGGCCAGGGTAATGGCATGATCCGGGCGCTTTTCTGGAGAGATACGGCCGAGATAGGCCAGGTATTGG
>JAOUPN010000025.1 GCA_029879905.1 Nitrospira sp.
CGACACTCAGTCGGCTGAACAGATGGAGTCTCTTGCTTCATGCGCCTCACATGCCAAGCAGTTGGGGGATGAGTTGCTTCAGACGATGCTTCCCATCGCTAATTCGGAGCATACGATCAACCTCATCATTGAATCCATCCTCTCCGACGCTCAACTTCTTCCCTCCGGCACTGGTAATCAGATCGAGCGAATCTATGCGCCGAGCCTTCCCCCCTTTATGGGTAGTGTCGATGGTCTGACTCGTGTGATCCGTATTCTGGTGAGCCATGCTCAGCGATATATTGCAACGATGGGTGGCCGTCGTCGATTGAGAATTAGTACCGCTTTGCGGGCCCAACACCATCCTCCGAATCTTGAATCGCCGTATGTCGCTGCACCGTTGCATGAGTTGGAAATTCGAATTCATGAGGTTGATTCGACCGTGATGACTGACTGGGTACCGGTCCAATCGGCCGGTGATCTCCTGGACGCACATGTCGGTGTCAAAGAGCTTGGAGGCCGCTTGGAATTTCTTGATTCCGTCGGCGGTCGACTTTCTATCGCTCTGTGGGTTCCCGTTCAATCACCTTTAGGATTTGACGATGATTCCGATCCATTGAGTCGTTCTCATGAGGTCGTCGATGTGCCGGATCGCGGTTTGATCCCGAACATGGTTCACGAGATGAAAAGGATCGGAGCACCGTCCACCCATCACCCTACCGACCGCGCGCACATGCTGCCGGATCGACGGACTTGTGTTCGGAGAGCCGTGAATTTGCCGATACGGTTAACCATCGGCAACTCCGTTCGACAAGGAGCTATGACCGACCTGAGTTCGCTTGGAGCTTCTCTTGAGGTGGAAGGTGTTTGTGCTCCGCTTGAGCGCCAAACCGCACATCTGATCTTTCAAACCGAGGCCGGAAGCTATGAAATTCATGCCACGGTTCGTCATAGTCGAGCGTGGTTGCAAAGAAACGACGTTCGGTCGCAGGCCACTCGTGTTGCCGTTCAGTTTTCTCCCCTGAACAACAGCCAACGAGAGGTTCTTGCTTCGTACATCGATGAAGCCTGTGCACGTGCCGGCACTATCACTGTCGAGGTGATCCTGCCGCCGGCGCCGACAACAGAAGGACGCGATGTAACGCCGAGCTCTCGAGGCGTAGACCATCGTGAAACCATGCGTGTCCAAGTTTCACTCCCGGCACGGATGGAGTTGCCCAATCGTCCCGATGCTCATGAGTGGCCGAGGGTTGTCGTCGTCAATCTCAGCCGCGGCGGTGCCTGCATTCAAACGGAATCGCCCATCGACACAATGGAGCACATCGTCGCACTGCATTTTTCTTCAGCCGGCGTTGATAATCAACCGAGAGTGCATGAACCTGAAGTGCCTGAAGCCGTCTTAATCGGTCACATTGTTCACCGTGACACGGATTGCGGTATGTCCGAGGAACGGCGATCGGATCGTTCTCGGCGCGGGACTCGATTGGGTATTCGCTTCGTTCGCCTCGTCCCGTTCTCGGAACGTGAAATCAATCGAGTGATGGCCCAACATCTTGATGTGCCCACGAATCGTTCCGTCTATGGTGAAAATACGTCGATCATCAGCACCAGGCGGGATTGTCGGAACGCACGCCATCAAGTCATTGTGGGAACCGACGATCATGTGCGCGACCAGATTTCGCCGAGCACCCCTATTCTTCTGATCGTTCCAGGGTTTGGATTAACGAAATCCGACTATCTACCGTTGGCGTATCATCTGGCCGCTAACCGATTCCGCACGCTACGCTACGATCATACCAATCATGTCGGTCAAAGCGACGGCGATATCACACAATTGACGATGAGAGGTATGCAGGCGGACCTCCAGAATGTGCTGGCCTTTGTTCATGCGACCTGGCCGACGGCATCCGTCTCCGTCCTTGCAGAAGACCTTGCGGCTCGAGTGGCGATCAAAGTTCTGGCCCGCAACACAGTAGCCGCTCGTCTCTTTTTGTTAAATCCTGTTCTCGATATAGGGACGGCCCTCTCGACTTCATCTCGTCACGGCGCAATCGGAGGATATCGGAATGCCTCACAACAGGGGGTTGCCAACCTGTGGGGTCTGAATGTCAATGTTGATCAATTTATCGCCGATGTAATTGCGGGAGGTTATGCCGACGTTGCTTCTTCGGCAGCAGATATTGCGCAGCTGGCAACGCCACCTGTCATTTTTACCTCTCCCAGAGTCAATCGTCGGCTTGAACAGGTATTTGGATCACAGGCTCAATCCTTGAGGGCTATGGGGAGTACGCCGGTGGTTATCCCCCTGCAGATCGACATCTCAGGAGAGTCCGGAACCTGGGACGAACGTCATCTCACAGCATTTCGGACGATCTGTAAAGTACTCTCACCCCCTACACGTGACAATCAACCGGCATCGCACGTACGGAGTCTCCAGATGAGAGATGTCCATCAGCAACGCCGATTGGAACAGGAACGTATTCGTATCCGGCATCAGGTCTCACAAGCCACACGCGAGGCACTGTCTGTCGCCTATCTTGCACAACTCTCGCAATTGGAACAATTGCCGAGTTATCGGATGTTGATCAATGAGCTTCATCAACGGTTGCTTCCCCTGGATCCCGGTGGGACAGTACTGGATATCGGCTGCGGGATGGGAGACTTCGCCGAAACGATGCTGACGAATTCTATCTATCGTATGTCCCATCAGGGAGGGGCGCCGGTTCTTCCTCTCCGCTATATCGGGCTGGATTTGTCACATGAGGCGCTCAAGTCCGCACAACAACGGGTCCAGACATTCGGACGTGAGTTGCTTCGCACGGTCAAAGCAGCCGTTCCCGTTTCTCAATTTCTCGAGACCTATTGGGTGCAAACCAATAGGACAGCCTCTCTTCCCGTTCTCGATGAATCAATCGATCGTGTTCTTTGCCAACTCGCTCTTCCGTTCACCGTTTCACCGCTTGAATGCCTCAGGCAATCGTTGAGGGTCTTACATCCTGATGGGACGGCAATTGTTACCTGCTTTCAGCCGCAGACCGATCTCTCGATATTGTTCAGACAACACTATCGTGCCACAGGTGTTGATGAATCGAGTCCTCAGTCACAAATCGTTCTTCATTTTCTGGGCCGTGTGCGAGAGGCCATTCGCCAGGGAATTCTGCATCACTACGAGCGAAATGAATTCGCGTCCCTCTTATCCCATGCAGGCGCTAGCGTGATACAGATTTATCCGGCCTTGGAGAACCAATTGCTTCTGGCCATTGTCAGGAAGGGGAAATCCACTGGCTGAAACAAGCGTAGCCGTGTATACTGCACCGATGGCGCGGCTGGAGCCTCCTATTTCCGAATAGCAGCCGCTCAAGACGGTGAGGTGCGGTCAGCCTGTCAGACTCCTGATAATGGACCCTATTTCTCCTTCCCCCATTCCCTCTCATTCTGTATCAGAGCGTCTACGGCGTGTGACGCAGTTTGCCCGTGATATCGGCCAGGCTCCCAGCATGCAGTCCATCGGTGACTATGTGCTCGCCGCTTTTCTTGAGCAGAGCGGAAGCTCGGAAGGGATGTTCTATCTCTTAGAGCCAGGCAGGGATCATTTTTGTTGCCTGACCGCCGTCGGGATATCCAAGGCGGAAAGGGTGTCGCCTGTGTTACCTCAGACTCACCCGTTTGTCTGCAAACTCGCGCAACATCAAGTGATTGTAGAACAATCGATCGAGGATGACCGGCTCTCACCTTTTTATGACATTCAGTGTTCGATGCCGGATCTTTCCCCATGGAAACTTGCCGTCCCCCTCGTGAATCGAGGGCGTATGGTCGCGTTTGTCTTGCTTCAATGGATGTCGGAGTCTCCTGTACACATCCATGACCGGCAGGATCTTATGCTCGCCATGGCACAATGCGCCGCCAATACGGTGGACTCCCTGTTGGCTCATGAAGACCTGCGTCAATCTCAGGTATTGATGCGGCGAACGGATAGGCTTCGGTCCCTAGAAACCATCTCCGCAGGATTCGCCCATGAAATTCGCAATCCGCTGACGTCTATTAAAACCTTCATTCAACTGGCGCCTGAGCGCGTAGATGATATCGAATTCATCAAGGGATTTAGTCAGATCGTACTCGATGACGTCTATCGCATTGAACGATTGATCCAGGAAATTCTTGACTATGCCAGATATATGGATCCGGAACTGACAGAGGAGGATTTGAATACCGTGGTCTCCTCCTGTCTCTATTTCATCGATGTTAAGGCCCGCAGTCGTGGGATTAAGATTGAAAAAGAGTTGGCTGCAGGGCTTCCTCATGTCATGTTAGACAGGCAACAAATGAAACAAGTGTTCTTGAACCTCTTTCTCAATGCAATGGATGCCATAGGCGAGGATGGGGGGACGCTTCGTATCACAACAAGAATGACGATGAAGCCGCAAGAGCGCAGTTGGGTGCAGGTCGAAATCGAGGATACGGGACACGGCATTTCGTCGGCGAACCTCGATCATATTTTCGACCCATTCTTTACGACCAAACATGAGAGCGGAGAACATGAGGGAACGGGTTTAGGGCTGTCCATCGCACATCAAATCATTCAAGAACACCGAGGCCATATTCAAGTGCGGAGCACGGAAGGAGTCGGCACGGTGTTTCTCATAAACCTCCCGTCCTTCTCCTGATAGAAGAAAGGATCGCTGTGCAAAGTTCCGTTTCTAAGAAACGTGTGCTCTTAATAGATGATGAAGCTCGAGTGCGGGCTTCTCTCAAGATGGTCCTTGAACCTTCGTATGAGATCCTTGAGGCCCCTGATGCCCAAGATGGACTCACGGCGTTTCGAAAAGATGAACCGGACCTTGTTCTTCTCGATGTGATGCTTCCGGGAACCGATGGATTGGCGGTTCTCCAAACCATGAGGTCGGAAACAAAAATGGTGCCGGTGATCATGTTGACCGGCGCCAAATCGCTGAAAACCGCTGTGGATGCGATGAAACTCGGAGCGGCCGACTATTTATCCAAGCCCTTCGATGTCGAAGAATTGCGCATCGTCATAGACCGGACATTGAACTCTCTTGAATTGGAACGAGAAGTCAAGCAACTCAGAAGTCAAGTCGTTCAACGGTATGCGTTCCATAATCTGATCGGAAAAAGCCAGGGCATGCAGGAAATCTATGCCAAAATCGAGCAAATCTCGGATAGTCGGACGACGGTCTTGGTGACGGGAGAAAGCGGAACCGGCAAAGAGCTTGTTGCCAAAGCGCTACACTATAACAGTTCTCGGCGTGATCGGCCGTTTATTGCGCTCAATTGCGCAGCACTTCCTGAAACATTGATTGAGAGTGAATTATTCGGCCATGAAAAGGGTTCTTTCACCGATGCGACGGCGAGGCGAACGGGTCAGTTTGAATTGGCCAACACCGGTACCCTCTTTCTCGATGAAATCGGTGACTTGAGTCCTGTCACACAGGCCAAACTGCTGCGCGTCTTGCAAGAGCGTGAATTTACCAGAATCGGGGGTGTCCAACCGATCAAAGTCGACGTGCGGATTGTTGCGGCTACGAATAAGAATCTGGATGAATTGGTTAGGAAAGGACAGTTCCGTGAAGATTTGTACTATCGCATTAACGTCATCGCACTCTATTTGCCTCCGCTTCGCAATCGGGGAGAAGACGTCTCGCTTCTTGCCAAGCACTTTCTGGCAAAACGGGTTGAAGAAGAAAAACGCCCTCACACAGAGTTTTCCAAAGATGCCTTGGAGATCCTGACCCATTACCCCTGGCCGGGAAATGTCCGGGAACTTGAAAATGTCGTTGAACAGGCCTTTATTTGGTCGAAACATACCACGGAAATTGTTCCGGAGCATTTACCTGCCCTACTCAAGGGTGATACGCGATCATCTTCTCTCCATGACGACACGATCGCCGGGCGTATGTCGTTGGAAAAAGCCGTGATGGAGTTTGAGCGGGAGATTATCCTCGATGCACTCAAACGCACGAATTATGTGCAAACGCATGCGGCAAATTTACTGGGGATCAGTCGACGGATGTTGAAGTATCGTATGGATACGCTCGGAATAGGTCGTCCGGATAGTGGGGCTGGAACAGATTCCGATCAGGATCTTGTTGTACATGAGTAACGTATGTTCTCCGAGCCAGGAAATTGATCGCTGGAAGTTCTGATTCCGCTCCATCACACGCGCGACACGCACAAACATGATTGGTGCCACGACATATTGTTGCGCGAGTACTCCCTCTGACCCGCTAATTGACAATTCGGCTGAAAGAATGTAACAAGTGCGCATTTTTAATGCGTAGAGTGATCTCTCAATCGGAAGATTGTAGATGGATACCTTTCCTGCAAGGGAAGATAAAAAGCCTACGATTTTGATCGTAGACGATGAAGCCGGTCCTCGCGATGCTGTGAAGGTTATTCTTCGTCCCTTCTTCAATACTCGGTCTGCAGAAAACGCATCAAGCGCGATGACCATTCTCAATGCCCAGACGATTGATCTCATCGTGCTTGATCAGAAACTACCTGACCGGCAAGGGATTGACCTCCTTCAGGATATTAAGCATGCGTATGCCGATGTCGAAGTGATTATCATTACCGGGCACGGCAGTGTGGAGTCCGCAATGGAAGGGATTCTTCATGGGGCGGCAGGATATCTTCTCAAGCCGTTTAATGTGACCGAGCTGATTACCTTGGTCAACCAAACTCTGGAAAAGAAGAGACGTCTTGATTGTATCCGAGGGTTTTTTCGGTCTTCATCGGCGCTCTGGGGGTCCGATCAAGAATCTGCTGCGGCATGGCAGCGGCTCACTGTTGGGTATCAGGCCTTGCTCCGTCCTGCTGAGGGAAGTTCTGTGAAGCAGGAAGGCGACAACGACATACTCCGATTACTATCAGAAGTTTTGGAGTCGACGAACAGACAGTTGCTGAACCATTCAAGCCGGGTGAGTTTTTATGCGACATTAATGGGAACACGTCTCAATCTAAGCAGTGAAGCACAGCAGACACTTGTGATGGGCGCATTTCTGCATGATATCGGCAAGGCTCATCTTGTTAGTGATGGGTTGCCTGTCGATCAGGGGTCGTCATCCGGAGAAGATGTCTTGCGAACGCAACATCCTGAGAAAGGTGCCCGCTTCATCCGCTCGGCGGGACTACCGGATGATGTTTGCCGGATCGTGCTGCATCATCATGAGCGGTGGGATGGGCAAGGATTCCCGCACGGGCTGGCAAAAGATGAGATCCCCTTTCTTGCTCGTATTGTCAGTATCGCGCAAACATTCGACCATGTGATGACCGATCTCCCGGGTCAACCTCATCAAACCGTTGATCAGGCTTTGTGCGCGATCGCACGAGAGTCGCATACGCATTTCGATCCCGTGCTGCTTGATATGTTTAAGGAGGTTCTCGGTACCTGCAACGTCTCCATTCCTCCCATGGCGACGATGCCGGTCATTTCTTCTATCGGGCTTCCCCCGTTTCCGTCGTCGGCGCGTAGGACTCTTTAGCCTCTCCGATTAACTCCGCAGCGGTTTCCCTGACTTTTCTGGTGATTTTTTCTCCTCCCAACATACGCGCGATTTCTGTCTCCCGAGCGACGCCGGACAGCTTCTTCACCGTAGTCGATGTTCTCTTCTGTACTGATTGTTTTTCAAGGCACCAGTGGTGATCTGCTTGGGAGGCCACCTGAGGAAGGTGGGTCACGCACAAGACTTGATGGAAACGGCCTAAGGCTTTTAAGCGTTTACCGATCGCAGCGGCGACGGCTCCACCGACTCCCGTATCGATCTCGTCAAAGATGATGACGGGTACTCGGTCGACGCCCGCAAGAGCGGACTTTAGTGCCAGCATCACCCGGGATAATTCACCTCCGGAGGCGACACGCGAGAGCGCTTTCAGCGGCTCACCCCTGTTTGTCGACAGTAAAAATTCTGCGCGATCCGCCCCCTCTAGGCCGTAGTCGTCCGCCTCATCGGTTGTGATGAGTCGGACCGCAAACTGTGTGTCTCCCATCAGCAGCGCGCCGAGTTCCCGTCGTACGGCCGTGGTCATGCGTTTGGCAGCGTCTTTCCGTTGTGTGCTGAGAATGCCTGCCAATCGAACGACTTCTCGGTGCCGCTCCAGAATCAGCGAATCATATCGATCTAATTCCTCATCTGAATGTTCAAGCCCGTCGAGCTCTGTAATCATCCGCGTATGGGCGTCCATTACAGCCTCGAGCGTCCCGCCGAATTTTTTCTTGAGGCGTTGAATGAGCGCCAGACGATCCTCTACCTCGAGTAAGCGACCAGGGTCTGAATCCAGTCGGTCGGCATAGTCACGTAGACAATCCGCCGCCTCTTTCACCAATACTTTCGCATCGGCCACAAGCCGAACGGTTTCCTGCATGTCAGGATCAATCAGAGAAAGTTCTTCAACGGCTCGTTCCACCAACGCAAGACTCGGCAAGATCCCGTTCTGGTCCGTCTGGATCCGGTCCTGTGCAACAGCCGCCAGCTCACCCAATTTACGGGAAGATCCCAGTCGTCGGCGTTCTGCTTGAAGCGCCTCGTCTTCTCCGGCGCTGAGTGCCGCATCATCCAACTCTTGCCGTTGGAAGGCCAAATAATCAGCACGCTGCGCAGTGTCCCGTATCTTCTCGGTCAACTCTTCGCGTGTATGCCGGAGTTGAACCCAATCACGGTATGCGGATCGATACTGTTCCCGTAATTCATGAAGATGCCCGAAGGCATCAACCGCATCAAGTTGGGAGGATGACTGCAGTAACGACTGTTGGTCGTGCTGGCCGTGGATGTCGATCAACGTGCCACCTAACTCCTCCAGCACATGGACCGGACTCATGATGCCGTTGAGATACACACGATTTCGGCCTGATCTGGCGATGACTCGTCGGACGATGAGTTGGGTATCGTCGAGTTCTACGATCCCTTGCGAATGGAGCTTATGAAGTATGGGGTGTCCGGATGGGATATGGAAGGCGGCTTCAAGGTTCGCCTCCTCTTGGCCGGAGCGAATATGATCGCTTGATGCCCTTCCTCCGACAAGGAGCGTAATGGCATCAATCAGTAGCGACTTACCCGCACCGGTCTCTCCAGTGAGAACCGAAAATCCTGCGTCAATGCTCAGTTCTAACTGTTCGAGAACAGCAAAGTTCGATATGCGCAGCTCAGTGAGCATGGCTGCGACGGTAACGTCGTTTAGGCATTACCCGTATGCTGTGCAAGGAGTGAGTCGATCACTTCCTTGAATTGCCGTTTCGGCCTGGCTCCGACAAGCTTTTCGACGGGTCGGCCGTTCTTAAAAAACAGAATCGTTGGAATACTCATGACCTGATAGCGACCGGCCACTTCCGGGTTTTCATCCGTATTGAGTTTTCTGACCTTGAGTTTTCCGGCATATTCGTCGGCCAGTTCGTCGACGATAGGAGCTACCATTTGGCATGGCCCACACCAGACGGCCCAGAAATCGACCATGACTAACTCGGTTGCTTTCATTACCTCGGTATCCCAGGTAGAATCTTCCACTTTCAAGGCGCTGCCAGCCACGTGTACTCCCTCCTTCAGGAAAAATAGAACTATACTATATCCTCAAATACCTTAGCATGGTACTCCAGCCAAGTTTTTACTGTCAAATACTCAAATCGCCTCATCACATGGCAAGATCGGAGACGGATCTCTTAACGAGACGCGGGTACGCTCTTTCTTGTGTCAGCCGTTTGCTCCGTGCGACCATAGTGTCCCCAGGGAACATACCAAGGCAATCCCCGTTCACCCCATAGAAGAGGTCCTAATACGGAACGCATCACTGCTGTTCCAGTGTTTTCCGTCCAACCAAGCCCCGTAAGACTGAGCATGAAGTTGAATTGTTGCCGGTCCGGGAACTGTAGGTAAAAGAATCCTGCCGACCAGCATTTGCAGGGGTTTTGATAGAGCGCCATCACGTCATACTCCGGACTTCTTCGGTGTTTCACGTCATAGTACCCTCTGGCACCGATAGTCCATCCCCATGGAGTGCGAAAGGCTCCAGAGGCCGTCAAGAACAGAATTTCTTCGGTCGGCGCATAGACCTCATTAAAGGAAATCGGATTCCACACATCCCCTCGCCTCACGCGATTGCCGTTTCGAGAATATCGCTGCCCCACGCTGACATACCAATTGAGTTCCTCTTGTATTCGAACATCGGTGTTGATTTGGCTCATGGTCCCTCGATACGGGTCAACGAAGGCGTCAACGGTCAGGTACTGGTTGATCGGAGGTCGTTTGTCCGCTCCCAACATGCCTGCTGAACGACCGAATCCCGCCGCATCCATTTGGGAACGGACTACATGGGGCATATTATTACCGATCACAGCACGTACCCAGATGTCGGAGAACTTTCTCCCTTCAATGGCGACCGTCGCCGGTTGGAGCGGTTGGGTCACGGAACCCAGCAAGGGTTCGACTCCAGGCGTAAAGTCTCGGGCTCTCGTCTGCACCCCCCCCACGTGATAACTCTGTGCCACCGTCAAATCTAGCCAGTTAAAGGGACGATCTTTTCCTTGTTCCAGTAGACGCGTACGTACGGCATAGGTCGCAAGGTTCTTTCTCGGCAAATCATCTACTTGATCAATCAACGTTAATTGGGACTGATCTGTCCCCGGCACATACTCATAGGTCACTGACGGCTCGACCGTATGAAGAAAACCGCCTCCCTGTGTTGATCCAAACCGGCGCGTCAGCTTCGATGTGGCATCGACTCCCAGCCAAAAGGTTTCCCGATGTTGCGCCGCAGCTGTTTGTGCACCACGGCTGTAATACACTTCACGGAACTTGGCCGCCGGTCTGATTCCAATGATGTGTCCCAGGTCGATCATGTCGGTTGTGATCCCAGGAACAGCATCAACTCGATTCAGAGTAAATCCTTCTTCGCGATAGAAATTGACGAAATTACCTTCCATCCCCAACCGTAGAGGAGAATTGAACAGGGAGACATCCGGCAAGTTATAGCCGGTCTCCGGAAGGCGTTGAAACGTATCCTTCCCACCGGCCTGTAGCGGTTGAAGATAGCGTCCTAAGAGGTACAGATTTCCTAATGGTAGCTGCTGGGTGGCCAAAAAATTTGACTCATTGCTCGGTGAGGCCCTCTGCGTTCCGGAATTACTCAATTGCTGGTAATAGTTAGGGTCCGTGACGAAGTTGACATTTGAGCGAATAAGCAACGTGTCCGTGACCATTTGGGTATGACTTCCCCCTATGTTCGCCCGTGCTCGTCTCGCATCCGTTCCCGTTTGATCCACGCCTGCTACATTGGGCAACTGGGTCTGTTGCAAATATCCGACATGCCACTGTCCACGAGATTGTTTGTTCAAGACATATCGATAGTCAAAGTCAGCCCCGTACCCGAGCTTGCTGTAGTATTTGGGGGCGATCGTGAGATCTTGACTGGGATTGATGGCCCAAAACAAACTGCCATGGGCATAGAGGCCGAATCGGTTGTCATAGGAAATCGTGGGCATGAGGAGACCGCTTTTTCGTCTGGACAGCGGGTATGTCAAGGTTGGGACCGGGATTATCGGTATGTCATTGACACAAAACCATGCTCCCTTCAGTGCAAGACTATCCCCAAGGGTCGCGTCCAGGTCCTGGAACTTCAGCCGCCATGCCGGGACTTCTCCGTCCTGTGCGTCGCAATTCGTAAAGCTCCCGTCTTTCCCCCGATAATGATATTCGGAGAACCGTTGAAGAAGTCTGCCCGATACCAAGGAATTCTTGGAGGGGACGAATAGCCGGCCCTCCGTCACGATGCCTCCTTCGGTATTGACGTTCAATTCCAGCTGTTCGGCGGTGACGTCAGTCTCAGGATCTGTGAGATGAACATGCCCGGTTGCTACGACTGTTCCCGGTAGGACATGGATCGTGACATGATCTGCTGTCAGGGTTACGGCGCCGTATTGAACGATGACCGCCCCATCGGCTTCATAGATCTCTTTATCTTGCCGATAGTCCAGACGATTGGCCGTGACATCCAGAGGCGTCGATCCGGACGGCGAATTTCCAGCCCGAATCTCTTTCTCAGTGGCTCCTGCTGTCGGTGGAACGAAGATCAATGCTACGGTCAGCGCAAGGCTCGCCCGCACACATCTCCACAGATGAAAATCCCCCATGCTACCCCGCCCTCTTCAAATCGGCTGCCTTTTTTTACAACGTCGAGGGTTCATGGGGCAAATCTCCCGACCGTCGGCCCGTTGCCAGAGCACATCAATATGTACGGTGGAAGAAGTCATGAATCGGTGGGTTACCCACGAATAAGCGACAGGCTACGGCCGCGCATCACTGCTTTAATATCTCCGAGTAACATCAGGGAACCGGCGACGCAAATGAGATCGTCGGAGGCAGCTCGTTGCTTTGCCGTACGCAGTGCGTCGGCAGGATGTGGTTCGGCATGAACAGGCATGTGATATTCCGATAACGAGGACCGAAGCTCGTTAACAGAAGCAGATCGAGCCAGCGAGGCTTGAGTCAGCACGATCTCGGAAAGCAAGGGAAGTAACGGCGCAATAAATGCCCGATGGTCTTTTTCCCGCATCATCCCCCATACCAACAGAATGCGCGAGCCGGGATGAGAGGCCAGGAACTCCTTCAAATACCTGGCTAGCATCAGAGCCGCGGCCGGATTGTGGGCTCCATCCAACAGTATGGATGGATGCTCTTCGGCGATTTCCAATCGTCCTTCCCAGGCAACCGACCGCATCCCTTCCCGAATTGCCGTCTCCGTGATGACAACATCCGATGGAGCGGCTGCCTCAAGCAACGCAAGCGCGCAGGCCGCATTCTCCAATTGATGTTGTCCTGCCAAGCCACAGCGAAGATCGTTGAATTGCCATGTCGGCCCACGATAGGTAAACCGTTCCGGCCCGTTTCCCTCAACGGAAAATTCATTGCCGAATTTCCAGAGCGGAGCGTTCAACTTGTCGGCCATATGACGCATGACCGTTTCGGCCTCGACAGCCATGTTCCCGATCACAACCGGCACTCCTGCTTTAATAATTCCCGCCTTCTCATGTGCGATAGTTGCTTCAGTCCATCCCAAATACTCTTGGTGATCTAAGGCAATGGTCGTGATGGCGCAGGCGGTCGGCATGACGACGTTCGTCGCATCAAACCGTCCCCCCATCCCCACTTCCAAGACGACGATATCAACGTGTGAATCGGCAAAATAACGCAAAGCCATGGCGGTCGTCACTTCGAAAAATGTCGGAGACATCGACGGTGGGACGGCGGCAAGCACAACCTCGACCAATGTCGTCAAATGCTCTTCCGAAATCATGGCCCCATTCACCCTGATCCGTTCGCGAAACTCAACCAGATGCGGAGAGGTGTAGAGACCGACCCGCATGCCGGATGCTTCCAGGATGGCTGCAGCCATTGCGGCCGTCGATCCTTTGCCGTTGGTGCCGCCGATATGGAGGACACGCAACCGGCGTTCAGGGTTACCGAGTGCCTGTAAAAGCAACCGCATGGTTTCCAGGCCGAGCTTGATCCCGTGTTTCTGGAGTCCGAAAAGATACTGAATGGCGGCGGGATAGGTCATCTGCAACCCGTAGAATGGGAGACGGGTTACAAATGAGAGACGAGTGTGCCGACGGTTTCCTTCAGCTGCTTTCGCTCGACGATCATGTCGACCATGCCGTGCTCCAAAAGAAATTCAGCTCGCTGAAACTGGTCCGGCAATTGTTGTTTGATCGTTTGCTCAATGACGCGAGGACCGGCAAAACCGATCAGTGCTTTCGGCTCCGCGATGATCACGTCACCCAGCATCGCGATGCTCGCCGTGACTCCGCCGAAGGTGGGATCGGCAAGGATCGAGATAAACGGCAGCTTCGCTTCGCCGAGTTTGGCCACGGCCGCCGATGTCTTCGCCATCTGCATCAGCGACAAAATCCCCTCCTGCATACGTGCGCCACCCGATGCGGTGACAAGAATCACCGGTAATTTATCGTCAAGCGCCCGATCAATGGCTCGACACAGTTTTTCTCCGACGACCGACCCCATACTGCCGCCCATAAATCCAAAATCAAACACGCACAACACCACGCGGCTTCCGTTGATCAAGCCTTCGCCGATCACCAGTGCATCTTTTCGACCGGTCTTTTCCTGTTGCGTCTTGACCCGCTCTCGATAGGACTTGGTATCATGAAATTCGAGCGGATCTTGCGCTTCCAACTCCGTATCCCACTCCTTGAACGAACCTAAATCAATAAGCAGCCCGATCCGTTCCATCACGGAAATAGGAAAATGGTATTCGCACTTGGGGCAGACTTTGTTGTTTCGATCCACTTCCTTGCGATACACGATCTCTCGGCAATGATTGCATTTCAGCCACATTCCCTCGGCAACCTTAGAACGAGGAGACGTTGCCGTCACGGTCGGTTTATCTTTTTTGAACCAAGCCATCGTTCAGTCCTCACTCACGTTTAGTGGCGGCGTTCGATTGTCGAAAACGGAGCTCCACGCAATGCATCTGCTTCACGGAATCCATTCGGCGCACAGGCAAATGATGGGATAGGATAGCACAGCCTTGCGTGCGACGCACGCTCAAACCATGCTTGGAAGCATATCACGGTATCTCTTACTCGTACGATTCAAGAGGGGTGGTATCCGGACGCGGCCAAGGCTTGCGTGACTAACATCCAAATGCCGACACCCACACTGACGGCTCCGGCTATGCCTTGCAGTCCTGCAAAGAGTCGACGACTCATCGAGAACGAACAGACCAACGGTAAACTGATCGTGATACCGATGGTCATCATGCCGACAATCGATCCCAGGCCGAATATGACGATTGATAGCAGCCCCGCCCCCACATCCTGAGTGGATGCCAAGATCATCAGCATCAATGCCGCTGATCCGGCCAATCCATGAGCCATCCCGATGCAGAGCGGGCGAACAGAGGCCGACAACCAATGTTGATGGCGGTGGTCCTCTTGACGACGATGGCTATGAAAGTGAACGTGAGCGGAGTTGTCATGCGTATGGGCATGCACATGCCATCGATCTCGGTAGAGTTTGACGGCCAGGTTTACTCCTAAAATGATCAGTAGCAGGCCTACACCAGACTCCGCGATCAGCTCAAACTCTTCCGGGATATGAATATTAAGCGCAAGGACAACGGCACCGACAATCAGCAGCGTGATCGTGTGACCGATTCCCCACCAGAACCCGACCGCACTGGAGGCTCGTAGTGACGGTCGTTCGGCCAGCACCGTCGATACCGCCGCCAAATGATCGGCATCGAGGGCATGTCTCAATCCCAGTAAAAACCCAAGACCCAAAATAGCCGAGAATGATGGGTCATTCATGTCGTCGCTCTAGCAAATGCAGGCTAAGGTTTAGGCTGAGGTTAAGGGAGATGCTGTTTGAGGACACGGCCACACCGAATTAAAGGATTATTTTGTTCATGCACCCGTAAAAGTAGTTCTTGTCGTCAACCTTAGCCTCAGCCTTTTCGCTTGCTCCATTATCCTCCCCGTGCGTGCATTTCAAGATGCGGATCTTCTCGTAAACGTTCTATGCCGATCAATCCTCCCTCTCTCAATCCCACTGCCTCTAGGTCCTTACGGGCTTCTGCGCCTCGGTCTCGACGGCCAGTCCATCCGTCTCGGATGATCTGCCGCATATGCTCCGGACCGGCACCCAGGCGGAGCGGCTTCCGTAAATCCATCCCGCCGATCGCATAGAGACAGAGGTACCACATGCCGTCGGCGGTGACACGGCTTCGGTCGCATTGTGCGCAAAAGGGATTGGTGGTGGAAGGAATAATGCCAAACGTTGTTTCGTTCGGCAAACAATATCGTTGCGCCGGAGCTGCTCCGCGTCCGGGAATGGGGGTGATCTCTCCGTAGTGGCGATGTATGTGTTCCAGCATCAGATCGCGGGATAGTACCTTGTCCATCGACCATTCGTTTGCCCCGCCGACATCCATATATTCGATGAACCGCACTTCGGCGTGATAATGCTTCGCGTATTCGATCAGCGCGATCAGCTCATCGTCATTGAATCCTCGGATCGCTACCGTATCCAGTTTGAGATCGGGAAATCCTACGGATGCCGCGGCTTCAATTCCCTCTAGGACTCGAGAAAACTCGTCCCGTCCGGTTAAGCGGCGAAATCGATCCGGCCGCAAAGTATCGAGGCTGACCGTCACCCGATGAAGTCCCGCATCGTAGAGTTCCTGCGCCTGATCGGCGAGTAGTACTCCGTTTGTGGTCAGGGCAATTTCTGAGATGCCTCGGTTTTGTGACAGGAGTCGGATGAGGCGAGGCAGATCTCTTCGTAGTAAGGGCTCGCCGCCGGTTAAGCGGACCCTGTCGACTCCCAGATCGACAAAGTAACCCGTGAGCGTGGCGATTTCCTCAAAACTGAGAACATCCTCGCGGGGCAGCCACACATAGTCCGTCTCAGGCATGCAGTACCGGCAGCGCAGATTGCAGCGATCCGTTACCGACAACCGCAAGCTCTTTAACGGCCGCCCGAACGTATCCTGTATCGCCCCAGGATTCACACGTTCCGTTGATTCATCCATGAACTCTGCCGGCCTCTCTCTTTAAAAACCCTTCATCCTCACCCCTTGCTCCTCACGGCTTTAGGGGTGTTCTTCCACCCATACTTCCCCTTCCGGTGTATGCTCCAACTTCCAGATCGGGGTGATTTGCTTCAGCTCATCAATGGCCCATTTGCACGCGCGAAAGGCATCGACCCGATGCTCGGCCCCTGCGATGATCAGCACAATGTTCTCACCGATCGAAATCTCGCCGTAGCGGTGGATGATCAGTAACTCCAGAATGTCGAAATCCTTCAGGGCTCGCTCTCGGATCTCCTGCAGTTTTTTCTGTGCCATCCCCTCGTAATGTTCAAAGGTAATGCTGTCCACATCTCGTCCCCTGGACCGGTCACGAGCAATTCCTAGAAATGTGGCAATGCCGCCGATCCGTTTCGACCGGTTCCGGACTCTGTCGAGCTCCTGATCGATGGAGAAGTTTTCCTGCTGCACACGGACAAACTGATTCTCCTCAATGTGATCCGTACCTGTTCCGCCGCCGGCAAAGGGCGGAAGCAGGGCGATCTCATCCTCAGCATGAATAACTGTTTCTTCCTGTGCAATTTCCTGGTTGACCGACACCAGCACTTTTTTCTTTTGAAGCAACTCGCCGATCTCCGGATAATTCCTCTCAATAGCACCGACCAAATCTTTGACCTGCCCGCCGTCGGCTACAGGAAGTGACAGCATCGGCTGATTTCCTGCCATCATTTTTGTCATGCCAAATAAGCGAACCGTGATCATCTTTCTCGGCCTCAAATATTAATGGTAAGCTTAATGCTTTCTCTCGTAAGTGCCTGATTTTCCGCCTGATTTAGATAATAGGTATACGTCAGTGAAGCTCATTCCTCGATCGACGGATTTGCACATATCATAGATGGTCAAGGCTGAAACCGATGCTGCCGTCAGTGCTTCCATTTCCACGCCGGTCTGGCCGGTCGTCTTCACTGTGGCGGTAATGGTGATCGAACAGTACCCGGTGTGATCCAGCTGGGGATCTTCCTGGAAGGAAATATCGACACTGGTCAGCAGCATCGGATGGCACATAGGGATAAGGTCAGGCGTTTTCTTTGCCCCCATCACACCGGCTACTTGAGCAACTGCCAGTACATCGCCTTTGGCAATCGTGCGTTGCTGAATTTTTTCCAGCGTCGCAGGCAGGAGGAGAACTTTTGCCTTCGCGATCGCGATCCGCTCGGTTGAGGCCTTGCTAGAGACGTCGACCATTCTGGCGCGTCCGGACTCGTTGAAGTGCGTAAATTCAGCCATTGTATGTATCTATGGGGTTCGTATGTTCTTGTGAAGGTCCCCGCAGTATGCTGTGGGGGGATCTGGTGAATTCTCCGAAGCGACTATCCTTCTTCGCCAAGGTGACGGAGGGTCCCCCTCGTCTGTATCCCCGTGGCGTGCCATGAGGGTACTCAAGGAAGTCGTAACATTGTCGGATTATAGGGGCTGCCTGAAACCTAGGTCAAGCAAGCCTGTCTGAGAGTACGGCGGGTATCGTTGAGATTTGATGAAACGCTTGCTTTGTGGTCGTAGGGTGATTATCGTCAACTCACCATCCAGTTATGTCGACACAATGAACTCTTCGAGAGAAGCGCACGTCGAATCGCATGAGAAGGCACGATCCGGCCGGTCCGATACCAACCAAAGTTCATAATCTTCGAGGGCACGACCATGGCAAGAAGATCGATTTTGCTTCACTACCATATCTTTAAAAATGCCGGCTCGACGATCGTCAGTATCCTCAGGAAAAACTTCTCGGATTCGTTCCAAACTATCGATGAACCGTCCGAGCACGGATGCATCTCTGCGGAAGCGATCATCAAGCATCTGACAAGGCATCGACATCGTCATCTCAAAGCGTTATCGAGCCACCACTTTACGGATCCACGTCCGGACGAGCAGGCTGACTTGCGATTTGTCGATATCTGCTTCTTGCGGCACCCGTTGGATCGCTTACAGTCCATGTACAGTTATTACAGAAGCATCCCCGATCAAATCGACAAATCACTGGCGGCTAAGAGAATGACGCTTCCTGACTTTTTGCTCTGGATGCTGGAGGTTGAGCCGTATAACACCATGAACTCACAGACGGCGTTTATGGCGACCGGAGGGAAGTATTTCTTTCCTCCGTCATCGTCGGCGTTCGAGGCTGCTTGTCGACGTGTGGAAGATGTGAGATTTTTGGGAGTGGTCGATCGTTTTGATGAAAGCCTGATGGCCGCCCGGTTCTTTTTGCGACCCATGTTTCCAAACTTGGATTTCACCTATTCCCCGGTAAACGTATCCGGAGATTATCAAATGAGTCTCACGGAAAAACTGGAAAAGATGAAAGATTTATGTGGAGGAGCCTTTTTCGATCGACTGAGGAAGGTCAATGAAATCGATGAGAAACTGTGGATGCATGCGACGGAAGAGGTCACCCGTCGTTTCCAATTTGTCCCGGACAGCCAACGTACGCTAGGAAGTTAAGTCAGGAATGCGTTGATGAGGCCTTGCGGGATGTTGATAAACAGTCGTATGTCCTGCATGCCTTCTCTGATATCTCACCACAGGTACTCAGTCCGGTTTTTCTCCGTGCGTTTCTCCTTGTGTTTTATGGTTCTGCTGTCACGAGTAGGCTTCTACGTCTCTGCTCCTCTATAAATGAAGGCCAGCCCTCGGTCGTGACGTATTAGGCTCCAAGAATGTTGACTCTCATATCCTGTGCGCGAACCGCACAGTGATTTTCCTGGCACCTTCCTCCATGCCATTGTTCGCAGTACTCAGCAGGCCCAATCTTTCATGATGCCGCCAACAATCTGTCTATGCCTCAGCTCGGGCATTTCAAGTCGCATGTTGGTGCGATATACTGAGCCGTACATGAGCGGAGAACGATATCCATGATTTGCTGCGTCGGCCTCATCGTAGGATCAGCCCTTGGTTCATCCATGGGAGGACCCTGGATAGTCATTGGGCCGGCAGCGGGGTTTGGCTTGGGTCTTCTGGCGGATATAAAGCTCATGGGTGGTCGCAGTAAGGATGCCGGAAGTGGTGAGGGCCATCGTGGTGGGTGTTGCCTAGGTGGATATCTGAGCGGAGAAGGGGCGATGCCGCAACGCAAGGACCCTGTCTGCGGAATGATTATCGAAGAAAAATCAGAGAGATATAAGATAACCTTCAAGGAACATATGTATTACTTCTGTTCTCCCGAGTGCGAGCTATCCTTCAAGGGCAATCCTGAAAAGTACATCTGAGATAGATGTACGGAAGTGTCATGGCGTGACAGACATGGTCGCTATTGTCTTCCATTATAGATCTCGTAGCTGTCGGAAACCGAATCGAGCCTGTTCTGATTTACAGGGAACATTCTTCTCACGCAATGAGACCAGTAACTGACGTTCAAGAGGCAATCCGCTCCATTCAAAACTTTACCGGACCTCCGGAAGAGTTCGAATTGTCGATCTCAGATTCTCTGCAGGATGCAACGGGAATGTCTATGGCGCTTATTACCGATGAGGTCTTGTCCCGTGGCTGGGAGCCGACCGGCTGTGAGCTGAAGGACGGATATAGAATCTACCGCTACAAAGTGATGGAATAGCCATTCCGTACGTCCTGTATCCGATTTCCTGCTCGTGCGAAACTCCAAGTGAAGTTGTTTCTTGCGAGCGAACACCGTTCGCCATGCCTAGTTGATCACAGCCAGCCAGGTGGGGCTGATGCCTGTTCTTTTTACCTGCCTGGGCAATACCTAGATTATCTGCTCTGCCGTGCACCAGTACGTATCATCTTGACAAAAAATGGAAAGAGATAGATCGTTTTGAGCGTAACGACTGAGGTTCCTGTAAATATAACGAGAGGTGCCACGAGTGCACTAAAAACGTCTCTCCAGCGTATCCTGCAACTCGCTTCGTATGCCGTTTACTCCTTTTCATATGGGTGCTGCGCTGATCGTCAAACCCGCAGCACAGAAGCATCTCAGCCTGATCACATTCGGCATCGCTCAAATCGTCATAGATATCGAGCCATTCATTGGCATGATGCGACAGTCCGAGATTCTTCACGGCCCCACCCATACCCTTTTGGGGGCCATCACAATTGGCGTTCTCGTGGCACTGGTCTCTCCTGCTATGTGCCGTCCCATCCTTCGTCGATACAATCAAGAAGTCACCGCATACAAGCTCCGCTGGCTTTCTGAACCCATCGAGCCTACACGCATCGCGATGTGGTCCGGCGCATTGTGGGGGACGCTAAGCCACATTATTCTCGATAGTTTCATGCACGATGACATACGGCCGTTTGCTCCGTTTTCTGATGCCAATCCACTGTTACATCTCATCTCGCATGACGATGTTTATCAGCTCTGTGTTGTACTTGGTGTGATCGGTTGCATGGTGTGGCTGCTCACAAAATGGGTCTATCGCCAGACGTGAGGGCGCTCCTTGTTTACCCTCCTATGCGGGACCCTCCACAGCTCCGGTCCATCTCCTCCACTCCTTCCGTCAGTGGAGTCCCACGGCCTGCGCCTACTTCGCCACAATAGTTCGGCTACTAAGGCCAAACAGCCGTGGCCCCTTTTTAGTCTTCGGCGACACCTCGCCGAGCCTACTCCGCCGAAGCAACCTTTTCGGCTGCGAAGGCCGGGCGCCAAGGCTTCGGAGGACACCCGCGGCGCATTCCTCCACGGCCTTCGCCTACTTCGCCGAAGCCGTTCGGCTTCGAAGACCAAGCAGCCGTGGCTTCCTGCGAAGGCGGGTGAAGTGTTGAGACCGCAATGCCCTGAAAGGCTCTGAGCGGAGTTGACATTCTTGCTGTTCCGTCTTAAGACGAGACACGTACACGTTATCTGTTAGCGAGAGGATGTATTGCCCGCCGAGCAGGAAGCCATGTCTGTGTGGGCTTTTCGGCTTCACAACCTGCTTCAGTGGAGTAGGCTCAGCGAGGTGTCACCGACGACCGTACACGGAGAAAGGGATATCTGGTATGGCCACCGTGCATTTCAGCCCCTTTATTGAAATCGAATTTGATGTGTTGCAATGGGATACCGTTCGCTTCACCGCCTATTTAACGATTCCCTCCCCGCTTCCTGGTGCAGGCCGGCGTCAGATCGGTAGTGAGACGCTCTCGCCGACGCGGGGTAAGTGGAGCATCACTCCGAACTTTACGGTTGCCGGAACAGGGCCTGCGGCGTCGCTGTCGCTGTTCTTGGATCTCGCGAATGTGGCGATTCGCGTCGACGCCAGTATCCGCGTCACGGTCTTGGGTAAGTCGGTGCCCGGATTTCCGGTCCAGGTACATGAACAATGGGTCTTCCCATGGCCTAAGCCGCAGATTCGACCGATCGGCAATGCTCAGATTGCCCATGTGGTCGTCGTGATGATGGAAAACCGCTCGTTCGATAATCTGATGGGCTGGCTCTATCGCGACCGTAACAATCAACCTCCGCACAACATTCCGACCAATACAGACCCGACCTATCATGGACTTGAGCCCAACCGCTACTGGAATCCCATCCGTCGGCAAGATGTGGATCTTCCCGACGACCAGGTTCCGAAATCCAAACGCGCCTACGTCACAGACCGCGCATCCAACTTCACGGTCCCTGATCCTGACCCGCACGAGCAATTTCGCTACATGAACTATCAGCTCTTTGGTACGCAGACGCCGAAGGCCGGAATCACACCAAGGATGAACGGGTTCGTCGTCGACTATGCCGATGCCGTCAAGCAAAGCCGATCGAAGAAGGGTGCCGCCAAGGATATCATGCAATGTTATGCTCAGGATCAAGTGCCTGTCCTGTCGGCGCTTGCGAAGAACTACGCGATTTGCGACCGCTGGTTCGCCTCGGTGCCGTGCCAGACCTGGCCTAATCGCGGATTCATGCATGCCGGCACCTCTTGCGGCCGTGTGAATAATCTCGATAAGGACACCGACGACTTTACGCCGCCGGACCCGTTCTATTACGAGACCAAAACGATCTTTAATGTGTTGCATGAGGCGGGCATCACCTGGAAGGTCTATGCCGACTCATTTCTACCGTCTCTCACACGCTACCAGTTCATCACTCAACTCTATAATCCACTGTTGGACGGACACTTTCGCGGATTTGAGACCTTCAAAAACGATTGTGCGCTTGGTCTCCTACCTGCCTATTCATTTCTAGAGCCAGGATTCCTCGACCGTAAGAATGATGACCACCCACCTCACGACCTGCAGCGTGGTGAGCGTTTTCTCTACGAGGTCTGGAAGGCGGTGAGTACGAGCCCGGCATGGGAGAATACACTGTTGATCGTCACGTTCGACGAGCATGGAGGGTGTTATGATCATATGCCGCCGCCATGGACGGCGATCAATCCGGATGCGAGTAAGCCGCAAAAGCCGTTTGGGTTCGATCGGTTCGGGGTGCGTGTTCCGACCATCCTGGTATCGCCCTGGATAGAACCAGGGACGGTGTTTCGGTCCGGATCAGACGACAAAGAGTTTGATCACACATCGATTCTTGCCACCCTCCGCGACTGGCAGGATCTCGTCACGCGCACTGGATCAGGATGGCTCAAGAGCAAACGCATCGCCGCCGCACCGACACTTGCGCAGGTTTTCACTCGTACCCAAGCGCGCGCCGACATGCCGAACATCCCGACCCCACCGGCACCGAAGGAATTAGACATTGATGTCACGATGGCCTTGAACCCCATCGAGCGCAGTGTCGTCGCGGCCTTCATGTTGGAGGC
>JAOUPN010000154.1 GCA_029879905.1 Nitrospira sp.
GCCGATGATGCCGACGGTCTCCCCCTTCTTGATATCGAGCGACACGTTTCTCAATGCCCAGAATTCACGATAATAGTGTCCGGGGTGTTTCCCGACCAGCCGCTGCACACGCGGATAGATGGACTGTTTCAAACGATCCCGCGCATTTTCGTAGATCTGGTAACACTTGCTGAGGTCTTGCACACGAATCGCCGCATCACTCCGACGACGGGTCGCTTCTCGATTCCCTTGTGTTTCGGAGGTCATCGTGTCCGGATGACAAGCGGACAACCGCTCAGGACCGTTCAGCTTAGAGAACATCGGCAAACATCTTCCTCGTCTTTTGAAACCACACATAACCGGCCCAGGCCATAAGACTTGCAACGACCCAATACCCTCCTAACCCGGCCCAGTTCGGCATATGTCCCCAAATCACCACTTCTCTGGCCTGTTCAATGATGAAGGTCAACGGGTTCGCCATGAGCCACGGCTGAATGGATTCGGGCAATGCCGTGACTTGGTAAAATACGGGCGATGTAAACAAGAGCACCGTCGTAAACATGCCGACGGCTTCTCCGATATCTCTGAGAAATACGCCGACTGAAGCCACGATCCATGCCACCCCCAGCGTCAACATCACCAGCGGCAGCAAGACGAGCGGCAGAAAGATCGCCGTCCATTGCAGAGACCCATTGAAAAGCAGACATGCCATCATCAATACACTGATACTGGCAAGGCCATGGAACAACGTCGTGCTCATCGCAACAATAGGCAGAATCTCCAGCGGAAAAATAACCTTTTTAACGAAATTCACATTGGCGAGGATCAGCGCCGGTGATCGATTCAGCATCTCCGCAAACACACCATGTACGATCATACCGACAAACAACACCAGAGCGAACTGCGTCCTGCTCTCGTCATCTCCTACGCCCCAGCGAGCCTTGAACACGACGGAGAATACAAACGTGTAAACCGCCAGCATGAAGACCGGGTGAAGAAAGGACCATGCCAAGCCCATGATCGAACCACGATACCGCCCGATCACCTCCCGCTTCGTCATTTGCATGATGAGTTCGCGATGCTTCCAGACACTCTGGAGTGCCGCGCCTGGTGACAGGCGATAGGCGGCATGAGGATTATTGACCTGAAGCAAGGAATGAGTTGCACTAGTCACGCACAATACTCCGCTTCTCGAAGGCGACTCTCTACCGGTCTTTACTGAAAAGAAATGCCACTCTCTCCGATAGCCGCTGAATCCGCATTGTCCGACCGTTCAGGACCATGCCGTGCTTGTGCTGAAGTGCGAAGGGTCGGGGACCTTCGAAAGAGACTTGGTAATGTCCGAAGCACACCACACCGGCGCGCATGCTCTTCCGGTATCTCTATGCTCCATTACTATCACTCACGGCCCTGGTTTACACGTAAAACGATGCAATCGCCTCAGCGACCTCGGTCTGCTGTGCACTAGTCAATTCCGGATAGATCGGAATGGCGATCGTCTCTTTGGCCGCCCGTTCCGATTCGATGAAATCTCCCTCTTTGTAGCCTAAGTATCTGAAACATTCTTGCAGATGAAACGGAATGGGATAATAGATCTCCGCGCCGATCCCTTTGTCTTTGAGATGGGTAATCAGGTCGTCGCGCTGCTCAACCCGCAGCACAAACTGGTTATAGATATGGTGATGCCTGACACCGGCATCTCGGTACGCCGTCTCGGGCAACCGCACATGCCCCTTTTCCACCAACCCATTTTGTCGGAACAATGTCCGATATCGGTCGGCGTTCTCCTGTCGCCGTTTGGTCCACCCATCCAAATAGTTCAACTTTACGTTCAGAACCGCGGCTTGAATCGTATCAAGCCTGAAATTTCCTCCGATCAGTTTGTGGTAGTACTTCGGATGACCTCCATGTACACGCAGAATCCTCATACGTTCCGCCAAGTCGTCATCGTTCGTAACCACCATACCTCCGTCACCGAGACAGCCCAGATTCTTGCTTGGGAAGAACGACAAGCATCCGACCGTCCCTATGCTGCAGGCTCTCCGTCCGTCTCGATACTCCGATCCGATGGCTTGCGCCGCATCTTCGACCACACTCAGATTATGCCGTCGAGCAATGTCCATGATCGGAGCCATATCGGCGCACTGACCATAGAGATGCACCGGAATAATGGCTTTCGTCTTCGGCGTCACCGCACATTCGATTTTCGACGGATCGATGTTGTAAGTCGACGGATCGATGTCGACGAATACCGGCTTGGCACAGAGTCTTGAGACGACGCCCGCTGTCGCAAAAAATGAGTAGGGTGAGGTGATGACCTCGTCTCCCGGACCGATTCCCAGCGCCATAAGCGAAAGGAGCAGCGCATCGGTTCCCGACGTCACGCCGATTCCGTACTTCGCCCGGCAATAGGTCGCGATCCTCTCTTCCAACTTGCCCACGTCTTGCCCCAGGATGAAGGCATTGCTCAGAAATGTCTGTTGCAATGCCGCCATAATTTCCTGCTGAATCGGTTCGTGATGCGCGTTCAAATCAAGTAAAGGGACTCCCATGTCTTCTCCTTTGTCCGGCTCTGTCCGGACCAGCCGCTTCGATTCGTCTGTGCCGGCTACCTACACCGGCGCAACATCAGTCACGTCAATTTCCACCGCTGCCGCCTGTTGGATTAGCCTGATACCCACAACCAGCCGATGCCGTTTATCTTTCCGCAGCAGAATCCCGCGTACGCCCTGTAACGGACCCCGAGTCACTTCGACAGCCATCCCCTCATGAAGATAGGGGTGTGGATCATAGGGAAGAACGCTCGACATCAACGTCTTTAATGCTTCGATTTCTTCGTCCGGGATCGGCTCAGGCCGGCTGCCGCTTCCCACGATTTCTACCACGCCGGATACCTGCTGCACAGGCAACTTTGCATTCTGTCCGAACCGCACAAAACAGTAGCAGGAAAAGAGCGGAACCTCGATTTCCTTTTTCCGGTCCTTCCACTGGCTCAACCGTTTGACGGTAGGCAGTAACTGCTCGATACCCTGCTTCCCCAACTGGTCCCGCACGACTTTTTCATGCCGCGACCGGGTCCGCAATGCGTACCAGTGAAGAGTGTGTGTTTGTTCAATCATAAACGGCCCCGTGCGTGAATGGCGGGAATAGCGCGACCAGCATCACAATATGGGTACGCGGGAAAAGCGAGGATGGCAAGTCGCGTGCAAACCGAGAATCCCACCTATTCTACCTCTCTCCCTCGCGGAACAGGCCTCCGTCACGTTATTTTTCACACTCAGCGTACTCTTCCGGTTCATCTCACCGCTGCCCCTTCAATCTTTTGATTAAGGCGCCGATCATGGCACTCAGAGCCTCGACTTTTGTTCTGAAATCATTGGAACTTTCTTTGTCCAGATACCCAATATCCTGTGCAATCAACAACTGTGTTCTCAACTCGCCCGCTGATCCTTTCGCAATGTACAAGTATCTAATAAATTCAGCGACCGTCTCCCTCTCTTTTCCCTCCGCAATATTCGAAGCAATCGAGACTGCGGCTCTCCTTACTTGATCCTTGAAACCGAAATCTTTACTAAACTCCCCAGTGTTCGAAGCTTTGTAGAGTTCGACTGCGAGAGATTTCGCCATTTTCCAACATTCCAGGTCCTCAAACCGAGTTACAGGCATACGATCTCTGTGAGACAAACGCGACAAGCGCGAAACACGCGATGAGAGATAGGAGAGATTTCAGAGCAAGCAATATTCCGGTTTTCCTGCATTCCTCTCCACTCCCGCGAGTCTCACCTGTCCCGCACTTTCAGATTGTCACATGCCTCACGCACCCTCCACACTCTTGCCCTTCTCGCACATCATGCCACTCCCGCCATTCTCGCAGACGCTGGAGACAGCTTCGCCCTCTCACTTACAGCAAGCTGTTCGCGGCTATCGTTTCGCAGCAGCGGAGACCGCCGTCTTGACGACTCAGCCTCTATGAAACCGACACAATCGCCAGGATCAGATCGATGGTCCCAGTGCTAAAATCTTTCCGTCGGGAACATCCTGCCGTTCCAATCGTTGCCTCTGTTCCGCTACCCGTTCAAGCTCAGCGAGAAGCACCGCATCGAATTCCCAATCCACCAACACATCCGGCTGCCGAACCTGATATGACAAAAATGCGTCTTGTCGACCGTCATCAATAAATCCCACCAAAACCATATTGGTTTCATACAACGAGAGATAGGCCATTTCCGCGAGTTCCCCGGTGCCGTAAATCACCACTCGCCTGACTCCATTGCCTTCCGCATATGACAACGTGTCCCTGAGGCGGGCCCGCATCTCACGATAATGCATGAGCGAATACTGCATATAGAGATAGGTCAGACGTGATTTTTCTGCGAACCCTTGTGAAGTCAACAAATACCGAACTCGGTGGGATGGAATTGTCGCGATTTTGATGTAGCCTTTTTTTGCCAACCGCTTGAGGTACAAATTCGTCAGTCCAAGGGCCACTCCTAATTTCATCGCAAGCGACCGCTGCGTGATGGTGCCGTCACGTTCCAACTCAGTCAGGAGAAGAAGGTCCCGTTGGCCCTGAAGATTCATAGACTTAGAATAGTAGGTTTGAGCAATTTTCCTTATCCGTTCAGGATATGAACACAAGTATATGTACTAGTCAAGGGAAAAGCCCTCAACCGCTTGGGTAGGCACAAACATCCATGCCTCGACAGAGAACAGATGCACGGCAATATTCGTCTATGCAGGCTAGAGATGTAACACTCTCAATGCTGCCGGAGCCTTGGCAACATATTCGACGGCGGCTGAAACTCGATCGACCGTCATACGATCCAGACAGTCCCAATAGGGACACAGATCTTCAATGCATCGATCACAGGTAGGAACATCCGGTCTGAGTAACAATCCCTTCCCCAATGGTCTCCACCTCGTTGAGACATTATTTCTTCGCGGGTCGAACAGACTGACGACTGCCGTCCCCAGAGCAGCCGCAAGATGGGCCGGCCCGGTCGCTCCTGAGACCACAACATGCGCATTCGCAATGACCCCCATCAATTCCCGAACCGTGAGGCGTCCCATGAGATTGGTGATCCCGGTTGGAAGCGTCGTGTTCGACAGCCAATCCCGGTCAAATGCGACCCCTTCACCCTCACTGCCCGTCAGGACAACTCCGTGTCCCTTCCGTGCAAGCGCACAGGCCAGATCACGGAAATGTGCAGGACTCCAGCGCCGCGCGGAATGTCCGCCTGGATGGATGACGACGCGGGGATACGGCAATCCCACCCATCGGCGCTCCCCCTCTTTTTGCTCTTCCTCACCGACAACAAGCACCGGAGGCCTGACATCTTGAGGACTCAAGCCGAGACCACGGAGCATCTCGACATTGTACTCAGACTCATGTTTCAAGAACTCACTCCGATGCTCATAAATGTGCCGATTGGCCAGTACACTGTACCACCGAAATCCGGTTGCCACGCGAATCGGGACGCGTGACAGAAATGCCGCCCACATGAGATACCGGAATGGCTTGAGGAACACCGCTGCATCTATTCCCTCTGAGAATGCAACACACAACTCTCGCAAGGGATCTGTCCGGCGTACGGTTCGAACGTAGTCCACATCCGGATGATGCTCCAGCACAGGTGCAACGGCCGGACTGGTCAGAAAGCCGATGGTCGCATCCGGAACCAGCTTTCTGAGCTGTGTCGCAACCGGAAGGGAAAGGATGACATCGCCCATGCCGTCTGACCTGACGATCAAAATATTCATGGGAGACTCGCCCGTTCGGCCAATAGTCGCCGTACCGTCCCATAGACTTCGTCCGGCGTGATGAGTCGGAGACATTCCAACTCAGGTTGATGTCGACAAACACGACTGAAACAGGGACGACACGAAACCGACGATGCCAACACCTGATGTCCCGTTCCATAGGGGCCGGTGCGGACGTCGCTGGTCGGGCCGAATATCGCGACAACCGGAACTCCGACCGCAGCGGCAATGTGCATCGGGCCTGAATCGTTCGTCACCAGCAATGCGGCTGATGAAAGCAGCGCCGGCAGATGCCCGAGAGAAACCGCGCCGGTAAGATCAATAAACGGGCTGTGAGATATCGCTCTCAATTGCTCCGCATCTTGCTGATCTTCCGCACTCCCGATGACGGCAATCGTTCCCACACCGTCTTCATGTACACGGTCGATGACCTCTCCGAACGAACGAAGAAACCACCGTTTTGTCGTCCAGCGTGCCGAAACGTTCACGGCGATCCACGGCCGATCAGTCGGAACGCCCTTTCGACGGAGAATGTTCCGCACTGCTTGGTTGTCGGCATCGGATATCGCGAACCGAAACCGCGGCGCTCCCTGCACAAAAGCCCCCAACGACTCCGCCACCAACATATACCGATCGACCGCATGCATATCCGGAGTCGGAACCGGCACACGTCTCGTATAAAACCAGGGGCTCCCCTCTCGCCCGCTGGCAAACCCGATCCGGACCGGCGCACCGGACCACCGCGCGAGCGCCCCGCTACGAAAGAGCCCCTGTAAATCGACGGCCACATCGAATCGCTCCGCCCGTAACCGGTGCGCTTCTTCGATCCAACTCCCTATCGTCTCCCCCACTCGCCACACCCGGTCGACACCCTCCACCCGCTCGACGATGTCAGCCCAGCGGCGTTTCACCACCCACGTCAGGTGAATGCCCGGCCATCGGGATCTGATCGCCGAGACCACCGGCATCGCATGGACAATGTCCCCAAGCGAACTCGGCTTAATGAACAGCACGCGACTGTGCTCGGACAGGGGAGAACGGCTCTCATTACTGTGGACGGTTACGGCTTGCACTGGATGTTCTTTCTAAATTGGGCCCTGCGGCAGGACAGCCTCAGGTTCATACCGACGTGATAGAACCACCGATTTCTGATCCGGAAGAGAGAGGAAAAACATGGACTGAGAATATGCTCCGACTCCGTTCACTCATGCGCCACGGCATGCGCGTGCAACTGCGCGGCATACAACGTATCAAGCAAAGACTTCCCGCTCGTCCCGGCTGCCGTCTCGCGGCGCTCGGCAAGAGATCGGCAGATACGTTGCCATGCACGCACATAGGGCGTCGGCGTCAAGTGCCGCTTCCAGTTGCTGTGCCCACATACGATCCCCGCCACCCACTCATAGTTGCCGGGGATCACCGTGTCACAGCCGGTTTCGATCGGCGGTTCCTGCCGTCTAAAAAACATCGTGATATTTCCCCCGTCACGTGAAATCAGGTGCCACGCTTCGTGCAATCCCTGTTTCTTGGCCAATCGTCGTAATGACACGACATTGAAATTGTAGAGATGTGCCTCATGAAACGTGCTGTGCGGAGCCTGACACGTCGCCTCGATATTCGGCACCTCGACGACCAATATCCCGTCGGGCTTAAGCCATGATCGCAAAAGAGCCAATACGGCTCCCGGATCCTCCGTGTGCTCCAGCACATGCCAAATCGTCACAATATCGAACGACCCCTGAGGAAATGTGGCATCTTGTACAAAACCGACGTGAACCGCCAACCCATATTCTTGTATCGAGTAGTCCGCGTACCCCTTGTTCGGCTCGATGCCGCTCACCCGATGTCCCAACGACTGAAGCAAGTAAGCAAACTCGCCCCCGCCGGTTCCGACATCCAATACGGTTTTCCGATCCGTCAGCAATCGATCGATTTTTTCAAATCGAGACAGCGCCACATGCCCGGCGCGCAAGACATGTTTCGGCTTGGGTCTATACGTACTTTTATAGGATACGCGATAGTCTTCTTCGTAAAACTGTCTGGTATCATGCGGGCGAGGATCGGACCACACAAGCCCACAGGAACGGCAAATAACGGTCCGCAAAGGGTTCCCGCTTCGGCTTCGGTTCGACAAGATCGACACGTCGTGCCCGCCGCAGAG
>JAOUPN010000155.1 GCA_029879905.1 Nitrospira sp.
TACCAAATTGCTGGGCCCGTCCGACATATAGAGAAAACGGCCGAAGGGGTAGAACTTGATCGATTGTCCGAACACAGTTGGAGCCCGGAAATGCATGATGTGGGGGAGATTCAGCCCGGTATAATCCGTAATGTTCACAATGTCGGAAATTGGCACAACGATCTCCTTGAGATAGTTCGAGATGTACAGATGCGTAGAATCCATCCGCACTTTCTTCAGGCCAACACCGGTCCAGATTGTGAAGATTCCAATGAGAATCGAGGTATCATCTTTAGGTGTGGAAATAGGATGAAGGCGGCGTACCCTTTCGGTTGAGGAATCAACCACGCCTCCGTTGGAGCGGAGGGGAAAGGATACGCCACCATGAAGAAGAGAACCAGCCCAGAGGCCATCGAGTCAAGTGCCGTGTGTTAGGCCACGCTGGAGCAGTGGGCACGGATGCAGATCCAGGGGCAGTTACAACACTTGTTGGAGGAAGAAGTGACGACGTTCCTCGGCCGAGCCCGGCACGAACGCCGGGACACGGTGTCGCCGGTCGATCCTCTACCCGGAAGCCGCAACGGCTACGGGAAACCCCGCGCCTTCTCGATGCTAAGTGGGACGGTGACGGTGCGGCGCCCCCGCGTTCGCGATCTGACGGACCGGTTTGTCAGCAAGGTGCTGCCGCTGTTCACACGACGCACCCAGGAGGTCGGCACACTGTTGCCGGAGCTGTACCTACATGGATTGTCCAGCGGCGACTTTGAACTGGCTCTCCGCGGGTTGTTAGGTGAGGGCGCCCCCTTGTCAGCGAGTTCGATCCAACGACTGAAGGCCCGCTTCGAACGCGAATACGAGACGTGGACCACACGGGACCTCTCAACGCTAGAGGTGGTCTACTGGTGGGCCGATGGTCTGTACGTGAAAGCTGGGATCGCGGACCGCAAGAGTGCCCTCCTCACGATTGTCGGGGCCCTCACGACAGGGGAGAAGATTGTGCTGGTCTGCGAGAGCGGCGAGCGGGAGAGCAAGGACTCGTGGCTGACGGTGTTGCGAAGTCTCCGGGACCGGGGGCTGAAATTCCCGCGACTCACGGTCGCCGATGGGCATCTCGGCATCTGGGCCGCGCTGGGGGAGCTGCATCCCGCCGGGGCGGAGCAGCGGTGCTGGAATCACAAGCTGGCCAATGTCCTCAATGCTCTGCCGAGGAAGACCCAACCAGAGGCCACCGAACTGCTCAAGGCGATCCCCTATGCGGACACCCAGGCGGAGTGTGAGCGGCAACGCGATGCCTTCGTTCGTCGCTATCGGAAAACCGATCCCAAAGCCGTCGAAACGTTGCTCCGGGATTGGGACCGCATGGTCACGTTCTATGCGTTTCCGACCGCCCACTGGATTCACCTCCGCACGACCAATATCGTGGAGTCGCCCTTCTCGGCCGTGCGGCTCCGGACGGACGCCTCGCGCCGCTACAAGCGAGTCGAGGGGGCTCAGGCTATCATCTGGAAGATGCTGCGAGTGGCCGAGCAGGCCTGGCGAAAACTGAACGCACCGGAGCTGCTACCCCTCGTCGCCTCCGGGACGCTATTCAAAGATGGGACGATGAGTGGGTCAGGAAGTGTGAAATTCAACGGGAACTCTCAGCCTGAGAGGACCGCCGCCTAAACCCTATTTACACACGTATTGACAGGACCTCTGAGAATCACGAAGACTACCCACTCCATGTCCGTTTCTTCATCAAAGCCTATCAACCGGATCGACCCCCCTACGCACCACACGGGAAGAAAGAATTTGAGTGGAAACGTAAAAGGGGACGAGATCGTTGTCATGTTACGATTCTCCTGTGCACATAGCCGTTTGGGAGGATGTTTCGATCGTGGCTCTTTCGACATCGTTATATATTCCCAACAATGTCTGTCTAAGGATTGCTGCTTACCGAGGCCCACATCGTGGCACTGGAGAAGGCCACAGCGGATAAAGAATCACAGGGAGAATTCGATCGCGAACGCCACGGCTATTGCGGCGCGCAGGACACGCGCGCTGTTGGCACCTTGAAGGACGTCGGCTATTGAGATTTCATTCGAGCCAATATGAAAGGAGAGACAATGAAACTCATTACAAAAACCGGCACAAAAAACTTCGGCGTAAGTTCAATTCCACTGACACGTTGACAGAAAATCATCTCTCCAGCAAACACACTGAGAATAGCTATCATTGTAATTGCCCATGAGGCTTGAACTCTATGCCATACTGAAGACTTCTTCCGTGCCTTCCTATACTCATTCGCTATCGCCACAAGTTTCTGGTTTAGCATCTGAAGCCCATGTTGTACCAACAAACACCGCCGCACCCACATCAACACCAATCACATCAAGAAACGTGACACCTCTCTGAAACAGAGAACCTCAAGCTGTTGCGGAAATATTGACTCCACCAATCACAACTGAAGCCCAAACAGAGTTAGGTCTTAAAATCTAATAACCCCCTCCCGTCAAAACCAGCCAGGCCGAGGAACCATTGATATAAATTCTAGCCGGCGCCGGACGACAGGATCGAGACGAGAGGCCTCGCTTCATACCTCTCTGAGGTTCTTGAGCGGGCTCGGGAGGTTCCAGCGTCCCGCGAGCAGGACGGCACTCACACATAACCCGAGTAATGAGAGTGCCGCTCCGACTCGCAAGAGTGGTGTCTCGTATGAGAATACAACCTCTGAACGGCCTGCCGGGACCTGAACTGCCCGCACAATGCCGTTGGCACGATAAATCGGCAATTCATTTCCTCCGGCAATACGTGCTTCCCAACCGGGACCGAAGGAATCGAGCAGAATGAGAAATGCAGGCTGGGACGTCTCGACATCTATCCGAACATGCTCCGGACGATAGTCAAGAATCTCGGCCCGTCCTTGATTCCCAATCTCAGGCATGACACTGGGTCCCCCTTCGATCACATCCATGGCCCCACTAAGAAATTCCTCTTGGCGTAGAAATGATACCGGATCGTTCGGCGAGGAATAGGATTGCGGATTTCGTGAAAGATAGGCGCGAGGAGAAACAGGATAGGGGTTTCTCACCAGAGCCAGATCATAATCGAAGATCGCAGCCACCATGGACTTCTCATATAACGGCTGAGCGAAACGGGCCGGACGCCCGATGAAATAGGCCGTGTTGTAGCGGGCGACCACCTGCTCGTTCGCATTGGCCGAAACTTGCTGGTACAAAAGACCTTCTCCGCCCAAGTAACATTCCAATACCTCGAGGTGCGCCGTCGTGTGATGCTCAGGATAGAGCCCTTGCCTCCGAAGCACTGCCGCCCGCTCATAGGTCGACATCGTGCTACGTACTTCATCCGTTACGGCGTTGAACTTGTCCTCGATCGTATGTATTCGGTACCGGTCGTAACCGTGCCTTCTGGCGTCCTCTTCAACAGCCGACACCAAACCGGGAGTAAATGTCCAGGCTTCCGACGGCGCTACATGAAGAGACGGAAGATTTCCTCTCCCAAGATCCAGGACGAGAATAACCGCTAGCCCGAGGGAAGCCCACAACTGTTGTCGGGGACGTAGTCTCATCCAGAGAACCATGACGCCGACTCCGCACAGAGACACCGCACCAAACAGTATAGCCTGCCTGAGTGCGGCAGTGAGACGGTTCGCAAGTGCCGGCCCCATCTGAAAGGCTTCACCAAGCCATGTGGCTGGGGCTTCGAGCGACAACAGTCCTCCCAATACCAGACAGAATACCGCGCCTGTGAACCACACCGCAGACAACAAACGTCCGCCCCTCAACGCATCAAATCCTCCACCAGCCAGCATGGCGACTGATAGGGACACGAGCCCCATAAACTTCTCGGGGTAACGAAATGCCGACCACAGGGGCACCCAGTCGTAGAACCATTCGTAGACCCCTCCGTACTTCCCGAGCGCGAGTACGATTCCACACCCACCCATGACGATGAAGGGTCGCAGCTGCCGGCATCGCCATGCTCCGATCACAGACAAACCCAAGAGCGGCAACCCAAGGTAGAGACTCTCAGCCCAATACCCGGGTAAGCGCAGAGGGTCTTTGTCCTTACTGGCTAATATTTCTGCCACTCGCATCCCATCATCAGGTTCATTGAGAGGGGTAACGCCCAAGTTGAGCAACCGAGACGGATGAGTCGACCATTGGGTCGCATGTCCACGAAACGCATCGGCATCTGATCTGGTACTTCCAACAAATACCGCCCAAGCGGGAGCCAGCTGTATCCCAGCCAACAGGACAGTCAATGCAACGATGGGCACCACTCGAACAAGGTTGTGCCAACTTCGCTGGGCACCTTCAATCCCGGCCCACAGCAACACGATAAACCCAAAGTAATAGCCTGTTTGCAGATCCCCGTTCAGAAACACGCTGGCCCAGACGACGGCAGCAATAGCAATCCACATCATATTGCCGCCTGAGAGGAACTTGCGTACGGCCAGCAAGACTATCGGAAGGACACACCACGAATAGAGATAGATCACATTTTCCGAGAGCGACACCGCATACCCTGAGCCTGAAAATCCGACGGCGGCGATGAATGCCCCGGCCGAACTCACTCCCAGTGAGCGCGCCAGCATAAAGGTGCCGATCCCGCCGGCAAGGTATGAGCACAACACCGACAATCGATAGGCGTCATGAACGGGAAACAACCAATACAGAGCCGTAAAGGGATGGAGAACTCCGGTGCTCGGCGTCGCCATAAACGGACGTCCGAGTCCGTCGTACGGGAACCATTGAGGGAACTCGCCGGCAGACAGCCGTTCAATCATGTATTGCTTGACCGGCAGATAGAACTGGAACGCATCCCGCTTGATCAACACAAGCCCCGGCATCCAGAGCTGGGCATAGAACAACAGGATCAACCCACACAACCCCATTAGATAGTAATAATCGACTCGCTCAAGTCTCTGGTCAAATAACGGTGAGTCTGTGCCGCGCAACGACATCCCACTGGCATTCATCGATTCCGCCTTTGCCGTCATTCCGACGTCTGATTGAATCGGCTGAAACACACATGCCTCCGCCATGAACACCGTGCCGACAATACGCATTACTGAGCAGAATGGAACACTGAGCAATCGAGTCTAACAGAAAAAGGAACCACGGCAAGACAATTGGGGGACAGGACATTGCTGGGTCATCGCCGGACACGTTTCTTCCCACGACATGCCGTCGAGAGCTTCCTGCATATCATGTCGGATCGGATCGGGTTGAAGACAGGTCACTCACCAGTCCTGTGCACGATGAGGACAAACACAGATTACTTTGACAATGAGGCTGTTTCACGCAATCCTGGTGGAACGCATACATCCCAACGGTCTTAGGCGTCCCCCACAAGCATGAAGCTCTCCATCATTATTCCGGCCTACAACGAAGAAGAAACCATCGCCGATGTCGTTCGACTGGTGAATGCCGTCGACCTGGGGCACGTTCGGAAAGAAATCATTGTGGTCGATGACGCCTCACAGGATCGGACCCGAGAAATCCTTAGGACATTCCCATATGTCACCACCGCCACGCACAAGACGAATAAGGGGAAAGGCGCTGCCTTGAATACCGGTATCGCCATGGCAACCGGCGACATCGTGCTCTTTCAGGACGCGGATCTCGAATACACCCCGAACGACTACTCAGTCATGATCGAACCGATTATCAATGGGCGCTGTGAAGCCGTGCTGGGCTCCCGCTTTCTTCATAAACGACTGGTGTTCTGGGGGAAGAAGAAGTCTCCATACTTCAGCCATTACATCGGCAATATCCTGATCATCCGGCTGACAAACCTCCTCTACCACCGACATTTCTCGGACTATGAAGGCTGTTATAAGGCCTTCGCCCGCCCCGTACTGCTTGAGACACCGGTGAGAGCGAACGGATTTGAATTCGACAATGAATTGATCTGCAAGCTCCTGCGCAAAAATATTCGAATGGAAGAGGTACCGATTCACTACGCCCCCCGCACCTATGCCCAAGGCAAAAAGATCACCTGGCGGCATGGGCTCATTATGCTTTTGACTATCGTGAAATGGCGGTTCGCAAAGATCGAATCCGCTACGGTCCGACAGCAGCGTAAGGAAGCGGCATGACTCAGCACTCCATCGCTTCATCACACAACAGCCGAGCGGAGGGGGTCCTAGAGAAGGAACTTGCTACGGTTCGACTGTTAGTCAACTATCACGCGTGGATTTTCAGCACCATTCAGCATCATCTCGGAAAGCGACTCATTGAAATCGGAGGAGGGATCGGAACATTTTCCGATCTGCTCATCAACCGTCACCTGAATACGGCGGACAATCGGACGCTTGAGATTCTGGAACCGTCGGAACAGCTCTTTGAGCACCTCAGCCTCAAGTACCACACCCGCTACCCGGATCTGCTACGCACAGGACGTCTTACACTCACGAAGCGTGTGTTTACGGCTGCTCCCGAACAGTATGACACCGTCGTCATGATCAACGTCCTGGAGCATATCGAACAGGATCAATATTTTGCAGACGGAGTCTTCAAGACCTTATCCCCCGGAGGGACCTTCATCGTGTTCTCTCCTGCCCTTCCGTTTCTTTATAGCGAACTCGACCACCGCGTCGGGCACTTCAGACGATATACGAAATGCGGGCTTGCTTCCATATTCACATCATCGGGCTTTCACATCGAACAGCTTCGGTACATGGACATGGTGGGGATCATTCCTTGGTATCTCATCAATGTGCTTGCAGGGTCCTGCTCGTTCAACTCGTCATTGACCAAGATCTATGATCGCTTCGTCGTGCCGTTTACACGATTTGCAGAGGACAGTTGCGGCGCCCCTATCGGGAAAAACCTCCTGATCGTGGGAAGGAAACCCCAATAACAGCGTTCACCGCTGAACAAGACCCGGACGCTGGTCAGCGCATAACTATGATCAACCATATCTGCCTTATTATCCCTCCCTCCCTATTCCTGCTTGATGAGCGGGTATTCATATCTCTCGGCATCTTGAAGGTGGCGGCAGTTCTCGAGCGGGAGGGAGTAGGCGTGGAACTGCTGGACCTATCCGGCGTGGCCAACTACGAAGAAGTGTTGACCCTTCACCTCCGGTCAAGTAAGACGCAGTGCTTCGGCATCACCGCAACCACTCCGCAAATGCCGGCGGCGACAAAAATCCAACAAGCCATACGCTTGGCCCGCCCGTCGGCCCGGATCATCCTCGGCGGACCGCATGTCACGCTGGTCTACGCAGCCGTCAAGTACGAGCGAAAACGAAGCGTCATCGGCCGTGCAGCCCGATCGATCACACAGTTGACCTCGATGTTCGACGTCCTTGTCACGGGCGACGGTGAATCGGCCGTATTCGAAGCCTTAAAGGATAAGGCTCCGGCTATCGTGGACGGCGACGACCCAAAGTCTCCGATGTTTCTGAGCACATCCATGCTCGAAGACCTCCCCTTTCCGGCACGCCACCTGATCGACACGTCCACTTACCGATACGGCATCGACGGAGTACCCGCACTTTCGATGATCGCCCAACTCGGATGCCCCTTCGGTTGCGGATTTTGCGGAGGAAGAATGAGCCCCTTTCTTCGAAGAATCCGCACCAGGTCAGCCCACAACGTTGTCGAGGAAATGGTCCATCTCCACCGGACATACGGCACCACCGGATTCATGCTGTATGACGACGAACTCAACGTCAATCCCAAGATGGTACCGCTGATGAACCTGATCACCGACACCCAGACTCAGCTGGGTGTCGAATTCCGCCTCCGCGGGTTTATCAAGTCCGAGTTGTTCACGGATGAACAAGCCGAGGCGATGTACGCAGCCGGTTTCCGGTGGATCCTTGTCGGATTCGAATCAGGCCACCCACGTATC
>JAOUPN010000156.1 GCA_029879905.1 Nitrospira sp.
TCCCGGACCTTGTGTGGCACGAGGGCCATGGAGATACATCAACGCAAATCGCGCAGCGTTCCAGATTTTATTGGCAAAGTTGCGATAGCCCTGGATGCGTTCTTCCGCCAACTTGATGTCGCGCCCAGGAGAAGCCATCGAGGCCAGGGTAAATCGTAGGGCATCCGTGCCGAATTGATCCATCACATGGAGCGGATCGATCACGTTGCCCTTGGACTTGCTCATCTTTTGGCCCTCGGCATCGCGAACCAAGGCATGGATGTAGACATCGCGGAAGGGAACATCACCCATGAACTTGAGGCCCATCATGATCATCCGAGCGACCCAGAAGAAGAGAATGTCCAACCCGGTAACAAGCGTGGACGTCGGGTAGTAGGTCTTGAGGTCGGGGGTTTGATCCGGCCATCCCAAGGTAGAGAAGGGCCAGAGCGCAGATGAAAACCAGGTGTCGAGCACGTCGGGGTCGCGCAACAGCTCTTCGCTGCCGCAGACGGGGCAATGTGCGGGATCAGACTTGGAGACGATCGGTGCGGCGCCTTGCAGGACCGTGGTGCGGTTATCCATCACCAGAATGTGCCGCTCGTTGCACGAACGGCAATACCATGCCGGAATTTGATGCCCCCACCAAATTTGCCGTGAGATACACCAGTCTTTGATGTCCCGCATCCATCCGAGGTAATTATTGACCCACGTCTCCGGGATAAGGCGAATACGCCCCTCTTCTACGGCTTTGATGGCCGGGTCGGCGAGGGGTTGAATCTTGACGAACCATTGCGGAGAGAGATAGGGCTCGACTACCGTCTTACAGCGATAGCATTTTCCCACCGCCATTTTATGGTCTTCGACCTTGACGAGAAGGTCGCGGTCTTTCAGGACTTGTTCGATCTTAGGGCGAGATTTCTGAACCGGGAGGTGTGCGAGCGATAATGCGATTTCCGGTTCCACACCGGCTTTCGCCATGCCGTTAGGGTCGAGGAGTGCCTGATGGTCGAAGATGGGTAACCGGGGAAGTCGGTGTCGTTCGCCGGCTTCATAGTCGTTGAAGTCATGCGCAGGAGTAATTTTGACCGCTCCGGTTCCGAATTCGAGATCGACCAGAATCGAATCTCCGACAATCGGGATCTCGCGCGTCGTCAGCGGCAGACGGATCGTTTTGCCGATCAAGTGCCGATAGCGCGGGTCGTCCGGATGGACGGCCACGGCGGTATCTCCCAACATCGTCTCCGGTCTGGTGGTGGCGACCGTCAGTATGGTCTGGGGGTCGTCGGCCAGCGGATATCGGAGGTGATACAGTTTTCCCTTCAGGTCTTCATGTTCGACTTCAATATCCGAGAGGGCCGTCAAGCACCGAGGACACCAATTGATGAGCCGCTCGCCGCGGTAGATCAGTCCCTCTTCGTAGAGACGCACGAATACTTCCAGGACAGCCTTGGAGAGGCCCTCGTCCATGGTGAATCGCAACCGGTCCCAGTCGCAGGACTCGCCCAGTTGCTTTTGTTGGTTGATGATGGTGTTGCCGGAGGTCGCTTTCCATTGCCACACGCGTTCGATAAAGCGGTCTCGGCCGAGCGATGCTCGGGATGCACCCTCAGCCATCAGTTGCTTTTCCACGACATTCTGCGTCGCGATCCCGGCATGGTCCGTTCCCGGGAGCCACAGGGTATTGCGTCCCTGCATGCGCCGCCATCGAATCAGGATGTCCTGAAGCGAATGATTTAAGGCATGTCCCACATGTAGGGAACCGGTGACGTTGGGGGGGGGGATGACAATACTGTACGGTTCCCCGTTCCGGTCCTGAGAGGCGTGAAAATAGCCTCGTTGAGTCCAGATTTGGTACCAACGGGACTCGACCGCCTTGGGGTCGTAGGTTTTATCGAGTTGCGGTGTGGTCATGGGTGGGTTACTGATTTCACTGAGGGGACTATCTTATCATGTCTATGCGGCACAGCAAATGGGTGATCGGCTGCTTGTGACCCTGTTCAGCCTATGCTATACAATCGCCGTCGCGCGGAGTTCAATTACTTTTTTATTCTGAGGGAGCTGGGCATGCCACGAGGACGGGAAAAGGATCGGAAGACACGGAAGAAGCATCGGAAGAATGTGCAGCGGGTTAAGGAACTGGTGAAGACGCGTCGAGCCTCTGCAAAACGCGGAAAGAAAGGGTAGCGTAGGCGGAACTCAGGTCGGTCAGTCCGGGGCGGTCAGGCGTTTCAACTCTGCCTGGATATGCTGTTCAGCGAGTTCTGGCACGATACGCCGAACGGATTGTTCCACGCTCTGTTCCGCCGTGCTGCGTATAAATTCGTCCGTCAGCTTCGGCACCTGCTGTGCCACCGCCGCGCGCACTTCATCTTTGACTGTCTGATCGACCGTTCCGATGTGCTCGCGGATGGTGTCGGTCAGCTGTTTCCGAATACTGCTTTCAGCCTGTTCACGGACCCACTGGTCGACTTTTTCTGCGGCCAAAGATCCTGCGGCCTCGGATGTGGCTTGTCGAATGAGCGCCTCGTACTTGGCAATTTCCTTTCCCAAGAGTGAGGGCAATTCCTGCGACAGCAGTGGATGGATGATTGCGGACAGCTGCTCCGCAGAAAGAACGGCTCCGAGTTGTGCCCGCACTTCCTGTTGGACGAACGGCCTGACTTGGTTGAGGAGCCTCTCTTCAATCGCGCGAGGCAGTATGTCGGTCAGCCGTTTCTCGGTTTCCTTCGAAACCGACAGCAATAATTGATCAAAGAGCCCTTTCATCGCATCCTGCGGACCCGTCGCAGCCTGATTCGTTATCGGTGCGGAGACAGGGGAGGTAGGCTCAGGGGGTGAAGCGGGTACGGGAGTAGGGGCGATGAAAATATTCGGTGTCTCGATGGGCTTTGCCTGAGGGCTCTGAAGTCCTGTCATCGCCTCTTGCGGACCCGGTGTTGCCTGATTCATCACCGGCACGGATAGAGTGGGAGTAGGCTCAGGGATGGGGGTGGGAGTCGGAGCGATAAAAATGTTCGGTGGTTCGATGGGTTTTGCCTGAGGTCCGGCAAGTCCTGTAATGACATGATTCGGTGTATCATCCTCATCGTCGGCCGACGGCGGCCATGACCGCCGTTTGAAGCCTGCGGCAGTGGGTGTCTGCTGCTTTTGATGGAGGGTCTTAATGATTCCAAGCAACTCATCCGATTGAAAGGGTTTGTTGAGGAAGGCTTTGACACCGAGTGAGCGGAGATGCCCCTCATCGGGATGATCTGCTGAATTGATAAGCGAAACGATATAGGTGTCCGTCAAATGGGTGAGCTTATTGATTTCCTTGCAAAACCCCGAGAAGGTCATGTTGTCGAGATTGTAGTCGGCAATAATCAGCGCAGGGCTGCTGTGTTTGGCCGCTTCCAAGGCGCTGGGACCGTCTTGGAAGCCGACGACGTCAAATCCTTCAGGCGTCGAAATTTGCTCCACCAGTCGGCGCACGGCCGGGCTACTATCAACGACGATGATGGGACCAGGCATTGAAACCTCCGGATTTCAGAGCTTTTGCGAAGCTATCAGCGGTTTTGGGCTTTGTCAAGAAAACAGCCTGTTAGCGATCGAGAGATGGTGTCTTGCCTTAATGGTAGAGTTTTCGACAGTTCCGGTTGTTACGGTCTGCCGAGTATGGTCGTACAAGGTGTGAGAAAAATGAGCAACTCATGAGTCGCGCTTCCACGATACAGGTGATATTTTTCGACGCCGCCGACACCCTATTTCATGTGCAAGGTTCCGTGGCTGACATTTACCTGACCCATGCCGTCCAGTTCGGCTTTCAGGAGCAAGCGGATTCCTTGGCCGCGATCAGACAGGCATTCGGCCGGGCATTTCGTGAAGCGCCCCCGCCGATTTTTGCCGTGACGGAGCCGGCTCAACTGAAACACAGTGAACGGTTGTGGTGGTTCGATATCGTGCACAACGTATTTTATCGCGTGGGTATGTTCGAACGGTTCGATGATTTTTTTGAGCGCGTGTTCGAGGTGTTTGAGGATCCGTCGTCGTGGCGTGTATTTCCGGAGACGGCATCGACGTTGGCAGGCCTCAAGTCGCAGGGGTTCGAACTGGGGATTATTTCAAACTTCGACACACGTCTTTTTTCGGTTCTTCGTGGACTGGGCATTGCGGACGCCTTCGATACCGTGACGATCTCCAGTTTAGCGCAGGCCGCTAAGCCTGCGCCGAAGATCTTTCAGCTGGCATTAGATAAGCATGCCGTCGATCCGCATGAAGCGCTGCATGTCGGAGACAGCCTTAGGGATGATGTCGAAGGCGCAGCGGGTGCCGGATTGCAGGCCTTGTTGTTGGATCGCCGATCACAGTCTGCGACCCTTCCTTCCGGAGTCGTACGTATCACGTCGCTAGACGAAATCCCTACATGGTTGGAGCAGGAGTGACACAAACAGGAGTGAAAGGGTGCTTGGTAAGGGTGGATGAAGAAGGTTGAGATTTAGGTTAAGGCCGAGACGAGAGAAAAACGAATGTTCGTCTTGATTGTTTCCTTAGCCTCAACTTCAACCTTGACCTTCTTGGCATCGGCGAACTTTTTTAGCATCCTGTTAGAGGCTGGAAGCGGGGATCGCGGGGGCCGTAATCTGCAGGAGTTGCGACTTGCTCGTTGATCCACTCGATGACAGCGATATGTCCAAGGCTTTCCGGGTCACCTGGAAGGTAATCCGACACAACGGCAAGTACGCGGAATCCCTGCTTCAGTTGAAAATTTAACGTCATCCCTTTGATCTCGCCTCGCACGACCTTGGTCGTATATTCTTCCGGAGTCATCCGATCGGCATAGCGGTAGTATCCACGGAGTCTCGCCCCTGCTCGCAGTCGTGGCAACCCTAGGCGTTCGACGAGCTGGCGCCTCGCGGCATAGATGGCCGAGCCAATTCCGCGCCGTTGTACGGCGGGGGAGACCATCACTTCGGCTCCGTAGAGGGTTCGTCCATGGATAGGATCATGATTGGTGAACATGCCTCCGTCCGTAAAGTCCTTCCAGGATCCGTTCAGGTCATAATCATCCCAGCGGATGATGAGGCTCGCTGCCATCCCGACCAACTCGTCTGAATAGGTGTCGATCGCGACCAATTGTCCTTCCGGAAAGATAGTGAGATGAGATGCAAGGAGTCGTTCAGTCCAGTATGGAGGAAAGGAATAGACGGCTTTCGACAACTGCATAATGGCAGGGAAGTCACTGGGCGTGGTGTTACGGACAAGAATTCCAGAGAGGGGTTCGTTCATAGCGCCACAATTTCCAGTTGTTTGACGATTTCTGCACTCCGATGGCTGTCGAGTAGGGGCAAGACGGTGCCATGGGATCTTCCCTGCAGAATAGTCGTCAAGTTGATGTCGCCGATGACCATACTTTCTTGATTCGGAATACCTTCTGCCAGAATACCGTCCCGTGAAAAAGCAAAATCACTGGGAGTCAAAATAGAAGCCTGCCCATAGTTAAGACTCACGGCCGGGACCATCGGGAGAGATCCGACCGTCGATGACTGGATGACATACATTTGATTTTCAACAGCCCGTGCTTGGGCGCAATACCGGACGCGGAGAAATCCTTGGCGTTCATCCGTGCAACTGGGTACGACGAGAATATGGGCGTCTTGATGCGCGGCTGCCCGCGCAATTTCAGGAAATTCCACGTCATAGCAAATTGTGACCGCAATTCGCCCAAAATCGGTATCGAACACTCTGAATGTGTTGCGCGGGGCCACTTTCCACTCTTCCTTTTCGAAACGGGTCATGTGAAGCTTGCCCTGCACACCGATGTGCCCTTTGGGGGAGAATACATAGCATTCATTGTAAATATTCTGCGAGCCGCTTTCGGCGACCGGAATGGACCCGGCAACAATGTACAACCCATGCTGTCTGGCCAGATCACTCATCAACGTTTTGAATCGGTCGGCTTGCTGCGCTAAGTCTCGAATCTGTTCTTGAATCGGCCGTTTGACATTTCCGAGTGTCAGCAGCTGAACGGTAAAGTACTCTGGAAAGACCAGGAGCTGTGCCTTGTAATCGGCCGCGGTTTCCACAAGTCCCTGCACTTGATCGCGAAATTGATCGAACGTCTGAACGGGTCGAATAAAGTATTGAAGAGACGCAATGCGTAACCGTTCCATATCGCGGGGTAAATCCTTTCTGTTTTACACCTGCCTTAGTAGGATACCGCGGCCGGTTGGTCGTAGAATTTCATCACCTATAGCAGGGTGTGTACGGCTCTGCAAGACGCAGATTCATCTCGGCACCACTAGAGCAAGAGCGGCACGATGTCCTTGGCACATCCCTGAAAAGAGAAGTCGGCGTGGGCGGAGTAGGGAGTCGCGTCGAGATTGACTTCCATGACAACGGCTCCGTTGGCTTTGGCCGTCGGCATGAGCATCGCGGCGGGATAGACAAGCCCGGATGTTCCGACAATGAGCAGGATGTCGCAGGACTCAACGGCTGAAACACTTGCCTCCAGCACCTTGTGGTCCAGGGCTTCTCCGAACCAGACGATATGGGGACGGAGCAGTCCGTCGCAGGAATCGCATTGCGGCAGCAAGGCCAGCGGGACATCTCGGTTGTCGGTGACGCGCCGGCACCGAACACATCGAACTTTCCAAATATCGCCGTGCAGTTCCAATACGCGGCGCGATCCGGCCAGATGATGGAGCCCGTCGACATTTTGCGTGATGAGATGAAAACGATCCTGGCGTGCTTCCAATGTTGCCAGTGCCTCGTGGGCCGCATTCGGTTTGATCGACGCGAGGAGGGTTCTTCTCCAGTCGTACCATTCCCACACTAAGCGGGGATCTCTCTCGAATGCTTCGGGTGTCGCCAGATCTTCCGCGCGAACATTACGCCAGAGCCCGTCCGTTCCACGGAACGTAGGAACACCGCTGTCGGCAGAAATGCCGGCGCCGGTTAATACGGCCACCGAACGGGCATGAGCAAGGCGGTCACGGGCTTCTTTAATCTTCGGATCGGTCGTCATGGGCTCACATCCGGCATTGGTGGTCATACCTGAGCGTCAGAACAATACCAGACAAAGTTCAGGTCACATCTTGTTGGAAAACCTAGCTCAAGGGCGAAGTGTTGCTCGGAATTTGGAATCGCTCGTCTCGTCCTGCATAGTCCTCCGGCGTAGCCACGGCCTCGTTGATCCATTCAAGGATGGCAACCCAGCCTAAACTTTCGGGGTCTTTGAGCAGATAGTCTGAAACAACCCCGATCACGTGGTAGCCGCACTTGAGTTGATACGACAGCGTGGGGTCGCGAAGTTCTCCACGGATGACCTTGATGACGTACTCATCAGCGCTCATGCGGTCCGCATAGCGGTGGTAGTGACGGAGCCGTCCTCCGCCTCGGATCCTGAGCAACCCGAGACGCGTGACCATGGCTAATCTGGCCTCATAAATCTTCGACCCGATCCCTTGCCGTTGGCGGGACGGAGAGACCATTACTTCGGCGCTATACAACGTTCTTCCTCGAACGGGATCATGGTTGGTGAACATGCCATTGTCTGTGAAGTCTCGCCAATTGGTCTGCATGTCATAGTCGTCCCAACGGACGATCAGACTGGCGGCCATGCCCACGACTTCTTGAGATGCGGTATCGACTGCAACGAACTGGCCTTCGGGAAAAAGGCGATGATGAGAGCCCAATTGGACATCCGTATAGGGAGGCGCAAAAGGATAGACTTGGCGAGACAATTCCATAATGGAGGGGAAATCTTCCGGTGTCGTGTTTCGTACAACAATGTGAGGTCGAGTCTGCGACATACGGCAATCCTCTCCGCTACGGGGCATCAACATAATCCGAGGCTATGGCCGATGTCCAGA
>JAOUPN010000157.1 GCA_029879905.1 Nitrospira sp.
AACTTCGGCAAGAAGGAGATAGCGGATCACGAGAGGCGCCGATAGAGTTCGGCGTTTTTCTCCATCACACGCTTGGCGGCTGCGTGGAATGCTTCGTCAGGCTGGCCGATGAAGTCATTGATGCCAAGGCGTACCATCTGTTCGACCGTCAAGCCTTCGCGTTTGCCTAGTGCTTCCAGCCGTTGGAGTTCCTCATCCGAGAGAGATATTGTGAGTGTCGCCATGGTTAGCTCCTTCGCTTGGATACTGGGTCTAAAGTGATGTCAGTATAGGCGAAAGGCCGTTTGAGGGCAAATGGTGGCAAATGCCTGCAGCTGACCAGATGCTATGTGGGAATGGTATCAAACCCATGTTGAACACAGAGCCAGTATGGTAGAGCAAGGCAACCCAAAGCGGTCATTATACTGTGAACATAGTTAACATACTCTCGGTGTATTTTCTCTATGAACGCCGTCAAGGGATGTATCAATGAATTCGGTATTTGCGGGGCACTTTCCCGCCAGCCGTTTTTTCTTTAACTCAAACACGTGCTCGATCACTTTCCGTGAGATATCTCTATTTTGATCGGAACTTTTCGGATACCAGCGCGTCCATTCTCCATCGGGTTTTCTCTCAACACGATACTTCATTCCGAGGGAGGTCAACATCTCCCTTAGGTACTGGGTGGCCTCTTGGTCATCATACTTGACTGTAATTCCACTATGAAGTTCTTTTTCCAGTCTCTCTAGAATCTCGTTGGCAGCGACAGCATCTTCGTGACGGTAACGAATGAGACCTTCGTGGTCTTCTCGAAATGTAATGTTGGCATCGTTCAGGGCAGCTTGAAACTCCCGCATAAGTTCTTGGTCGGTACTTTTGAACCCGAGTTCGCCGGAAGGGCACCCTGAAAGCAGGATGAACAAAAGGAAAACTGCAGTTAAGGAAACCCTCTGTTTGTCTAGTTGGACCATGTTGTTCTATTTATTTGGATGGTGTGTATCAGGTATGGACAGTAACCTAACTTTATGAGGCTAGCAGTCATCCTGTCATCTGTCATTTCTTTCTTGCTATGTTACGGGGTGATGATGGTGATCCTCCTCAAGTTTCGTGGATGCCTGGTTACGCGACTGCGGCCCTTGCTTCATACTCGGCCGCGGAGATAGGCCATTTGCGACCGTCGGCATCCGGCCAGGAGCGGACGTTCTCTCACGAGATTACACTGCCATAAAGCGGTCATCAGTCCTGTTGCATTAACGTTCGAGATAACCGGCGAGTGTAACGAAAGAGGAGTGCCTGACGGGAAACATCGGAAAGATTTGCTCAGACGGGAATGAAACTCAGGTGGAAACGCGTCGCTATCCATGCAAACGGGACCCATTCGTCCCACTTATTTCACCGTCAGCAATTGCACTTCTGAGTTGAATCCGCGCATAGGGGTTTCCTGCATCAGAATGAACCGCTCCATAACCGTGAATTTCTATCTGGCTAAATAGTTGTTCTGCAACCTGCTAATGCCTCAGGCAGAGGACTATTCAACCCCTATCGACTAGGGCCATATTCTAAAACTGCTCGTCCATAATACTGGTATAATGCGAAAGTAAGACTCTCCTTGCAGTATTAGCGCGACTTGCACAAAGAGCGAAACCTACGCGTTCACAATGCAGGTGGAAGAGGCGAATGTCCAGACATCTCACCTTCCGGCTGGTCACCTCTTGAGAGCGACGATGACTGACCTCAAACCTTCCTCCACTGCGTTGCTGCTTGCCAATCCCGTCACGCACATTATCATTGCGACACTCGTTCTGATCGTCGATATCGCAACCGGGCATGAGGTCCGCTTCCCGATTCTCTTTGTTATCCCGGTACTCACGGCCGCTTGGTACTCTCATCCCACAGTGGCCTATGGGATCACCCTTCTCCTGCCCATAATCAGACAGGGGATTTTCTTCGGCTGGCACTGGCCGTCCCAGCCTGAAATTATTATCTTGAACACGACTATCATAATAAGCGTCTTGCTGCTGGTGAGCTACCTGGCTATAAAAACTGCCAGACAAACTCGCGAACTTGCCAAACGAGTCCAGCAATTAGAGGGCCTTCTGCCCATATGTATGCATTGCCACCAAATTCGCAACGGTCAGCAGGCATGGCACCAATTGGAGGAGTACATTACAAGCCATTCTAAAGCTCAGTTCAGCCATGGGATTTGTCCAGATTGCCGAGTGAAATACTATCCCCAATTCTTCCCAAAACAGGACAAGAGAGGAGATTCAGGCGATTCAATGAACAATTAGGGCAACGCCTACCTATGAACTTCGCTCCGAGAGCAAACCCGATGCGAACTTGAACAGTTACACGATTAGGTCTGATTTTGGCCTTCTGGTCCCAGGCCGGACACGGCACAGCTTGGCTACGGATATCTCCCCTCCCCACTACATCAAATCGTGCTCACCATCACAGAAATGTAGGTGATTGGTGTGAGTCCGCATCCGGCCATACTCAAGACCATGAGTTTGAACATAACCGACCTATTCCCACTCAGATCACACGACTGTGAATTGGCGAAATATTGACAACTCCCCGTGATCAGAAGAAAATCCAGCATCCGTTTCTCCCACTGAGGGAGCCTGGCGAGAAAAGCCTTACGGCTGGGAGTCCGTGGGGCTCGTATAGATATATGGTGTATGGCCAGACCTGATCCCCTGTTCGCATTGATGCGCCGTCATTCGAGTGAACCACCCGATAGCGGTCATTCGTGAACAGCCGCTTTGGGTCGAAATCGGTCCTTCGAGGCATGAACCCACATGATCTCAATTCTTCCTCTGGGATCACATGCATTCAAGAGGTGTCAGTGGGGCAGTTGTAGTTGCAAACCGTAGTACTTCTCTCAATCATCCTTGACTGGGCTACAGCGTTGAACTCCATTCGATATGATTAGGGAATACGACAATGAAATTGGAGGGCTTGCTACATGCGGCCATGAGCGGCCGAGGAGGGCAAATCGAACGGCGCTGTTCTCACCCCTTTGACGCGATATGTTCCGCGCTCACCTCGTCAGATGGAACGGCACGTCCGTCAGGACGACGCGATCTTTGAAGAGTAACGCCGCTTTCAGCATGAGCGCGCGTTGGTTATGCAGAATATTTTGCCACCAGCGGGCCGGGAGAATTTCCGGGATTATCACGGTAATCCAGCAATCCGGATCCTTCTGTTGCTGTTCCTCGATAAAATCCATAATTGAACCCAAGATCGAGCGATAGGGTGAGGGCAGGACAATCAGCGGCACCCCACATCCCCATTGAGCCCATTGTATCTTGGTCAATGCGGTTTCTTGGTTGTTCACATCCACCAGAAGCGCTCGAATTTCTTCCCCCCCTCGGCTTCTTGCGTAGTCGACCGCCCGGACAACCGACCGGTTGACTCCGCTAATGGGAATGATGATGAGGTTGCGCCGGGGGCGAGGCGGGCGAGAGTCTCGAGACAACGAAATCTGCTCCTGCACCGCTTTGTAGTGTGACCGGATTCCCCGAAACATTAAGACGAGAAGGGTCACCAGCAGCAGTACGATCCATGCGCCGTCTGCGAATTTCGTGGTGCCGATGATGATCGTCGCGATTCCGGTTGTGATGGCTCCCAGCCCGTTAACAACGAGCTTTTTCCGCCAATGCCGTCCCTTGCGCTTGAGCCAGCTGCGAACCATTCCCGATTGAGAGATCGTAAAGGACACAAAGACCCCGATCGCATACAGTGGAATCAATGCGTGCGTATCTCCTCTAAACAGCACCAAGAGTATGCAGGCGAATACACCCAGAATGATAATGCCGTTTGAAAATACCAAGCGGTCGCCGAATGTGGCCATCTGATGGGGCATGAATCCGTCTCTTGCCAAGATCGACGCTAAATGTGGGAAGCCGGCGAATGCGCTGTTTGCCGCCAGTACCAAAAGGATCATGGTTCCGATTTGGACGGCGTAGTAGGCGGCGCCTGTTCCGAACGTGACGCGGGCGAGCTGGGAGACGACGGTCTCATCGGATTTCGGCATAATGCCGTAATGGTAGGCCATCCAGCTGATCCCCATAAATAGGGTCGCAAGAATCGTCGACATCCAGATCATGGTCGTGGCCGCGTTCTTCGGCTCAGGTTGGCGAAACGCCTTGACGCCGTTTGAAATGACTTCCATGCCGGTGACGGCCGAACACCCGACGGCAAAAGAACGAAGAATCAGAAATAATGTCAGGGCTTCCGCCCCGCTGCTCGAGGCAGCCTGCTGTGAGGGAAGAGGGACGGGACCAGAGTCGTAGAAAGATCGTGTGACCCCCACCGTGACCAGCAGGCCCAATATCCCAATGGCAAAATATGTCGGGACGGAAAAGAATTTTCCTGACTCACGGACGCCGCGCAAATTGATGATGACGATGAGGAGGATGGCGACGAGTCCTAAGACTTCGCGGTGTACGAAGAGACTCGGAACCGCCGACGTGAGCGCAGCAATGCCGGCTGCGATGCTGACGGCCACGGTGACGATATAGCTGATCATGAGGGCACCGGCGGCGCAGAGTGCGGGGAGTTCTCCCAAGTTTGCTCGGGCAACGGCGTAGGCGCCGCCGCCTTCCGGGTATTCGTAGATGATCTGGCGATAGGAGATGGTGAGGACCAGCACGAGGAATAAAATGGCGATGCTGACGGGAATCGACCAGGTTACAGCCGCTGTTCCGGCCAAGATGAGGACCAACAAGATTTCTTCCGTGGCATAGGCTACGGACGAAATGTTGTTCGACGAAAAAATCGCAAGGGCAAGCGTCTTCGAGAGCCGCTCATGTGCAGCCTGTGCGGTTGTTAACGGGTCGCCGACGAGCCATCGCTTGAGAATCATGGGGTAATTATCGCACAAGCACTATGGTGCGCGTCTAGGAGAAGAAGCACTTCACTGATAGCTTGTTGGATCGGTGAGCTCCTCTGATTCTGGCACAAGGGGAGCGATCATGGTTATGCAAAATGTCCCTCATCCTACAACGGGCAGTGTGTGACGTCATGCGCGGTATGAAACGTGACACGGGTCGTGAGTCATGAGGAATTGATCGCGCGGACTGGAAAAATAAATATATCACAGCAGAATCGTGCACTTAGCTCGTCTGTTCCGTTTCGAATCGTTGACGCTGATGGCAGCGACCTGTAAGGTGATGCCGTGACGTTGAAAGCCACGTCGACTGTCCCATCTCTCGCGCACTCCCTACCTTCCCCGCGCGTCTGATTCCCCAGTCTCCGCCGCGTCATCGAAGTACGAGTTGCATCGAATCATTCGGCGCAGTGTGTGAGTAACGAATTCCATCGGGTTCGTGTCTTCTGTGCCTGCACGGCGGTTATGTGTGTGATGGAGCGGTTCACATGCGCTTGATCAAGGTAGTTCGCCCTGGGGTGCAGGAGATGAGATCTCCCAAAGACCATGAGGAGGTTAATGTAATGAAAACCCTGACGATGACGCAATGTGCAGCCGTCGTGTTGATGGCAGTGTTGTCCATACAGTCAAGTCAATCTGCCCAAGCGGCGGATTCACATGTGAAGGGAGCCATGCGTGTTGCTCCGATAGAAGCACTTAGCACAATAGCATCAGGTGCGGCAGAGGATACGTTACAGGCCTGTCTGTCCAGGATCCCTGGGGCCTCCAGCGCCGGGCAACGCATGTTGGCTGAGCAAAGCTGTGCGGCTGAAGAGGAGACGAGGAGAACGATTCAGTCGGCGCCGAAGTTCTGAATATATATCGTGAGAGATTTTCACGATAGCTGATGAGGTCCTCTCGCAAGAACTTCCGTTGAAAGAAACAACTGTTGGCGATCGGGGATCGTACGTTTCGGACACGCGAGAAACCACTAGAGTTTCAACACCTGAATCTGGCGTTCTTCAACGTTGCCGTATCGAAGCACCCACCCATAGTTGGCTGGTTTCGAAGGAAGGATGCCTGGAGTGATTAGGCCGGTGGCTTTTCTCGCTGAGGCATGGTGGCTTTGGTGTTATCAAAGTTCATCGGATTCAATATATGTGTGCCTTATCTGGAATAAGACCCTGAGAAGGGTATTGTAGGGAGAGCCTGGAACGACATTATGCACTGTCAACGTTGTCAAGGTCTCATGGTCCCCGTACAAATGAGGGATCTGGGGCAACCATCGGTGTCTGGATGGCACTGTTTGCTTTGTGGTGCGACAACGGATCCGGGGATAGAGGCCAATCGAGCGAGCCATTGTTCTCCGGTTCGAAACCGCGCGCGGGTTCCCGGGTCCCCTCCGGTCACGCTTGGAAAAGCAAAGGCGAAATAAAGAGTCTGCCGTCGGAATGAGTGAGAGCGCAGGCTCGGGGGATGATCTGGTATGCAGGCTTTCTGATAATGGCCATGGTCCAGACGATTATTGATACGGGTACATGGGCTGTTTTGTCGAGTAGGACGGCACGGTGGCCGAACACCGTGTTGTCGCAGACATCCTGGATTGATCGCACATCCGGTTACTGGTCGAGACGGATGTCGATAGCGTGGGCCCCATGCGGGGGCAGGGTGGTAGATGAGAAACTCAAGTGCAAAGGCCATGTTCTGATGGGGCAGTTTGGTGAGCATATAAGCGCTGTTGCTGGATGGTGGGAGGAAGTCATGAGTGTATGGCGTGATCGGGGATGGGAGCTCGTCCTGCTCTCGTATGTGATTGCCTGGGTGGCTGTACTGTATGTGGGATACATATTGATGGAGTAGCAAGTTGTCTCTCTAGAGGTACCATGCCGAATGGTTTCTGTTTGTGGGTAATGGTATCAGAACATCCCGTGCGTCTTGTTGGTGTGGTTTCATGCATCGAGAGTTGTGATGGCTTTAGACGTCGCAGTAAGTTGTTCTGCAATCTGCGGAGGTGATGCGGCGAAAATGGTGAGTCGTCCCTCGTCCGGTTGGCAGGATATAGGAATGGATGCATAGATAGTAACGCTGCGTTGAACCGGTGGCTTTCAAATAGTGCGCCTTCCAGGGCATCGATGGCCTCCGAGCCTTGTTCCTCAGGCCCATTTGTTTTAAGACCAGAGCCGATCGATTTCGTACTGTGTTTGTATCGATCGATATAGATAGGAGCTGCGGTGCCCCGGGCTTCGAATAGGTTGTGGATCTAGTAATCGGACGTAGCCTTCGTAAGGGTGCCGACATACAAGACGGAGCAGAGAGTCTAGGCACATTCAGACTATGTGCAGACAAGTTGACGTCAGGGGTTTGATGCTGTAAGGTGTAAACACATTTCTTCCGTAGTAGTCCGGCGGGTGAAATGCCTCAATTATAACGGACTTCGCGATCGCATCGCGACCAGGTCCAGTTTGGAGTTTCACCCTCCGGTTGTTTCTCCCCTCGGTTCTCTGATCCCGTCATAATGCGATCATACTGAAAGGATCGTGTAGTGGATACGTCTGCTCAAACCAATTTTCATACCCTCGGTCTGTCCGAGGCTCTTTTGCAGGATCTTACAACGGCGGGGTTTACTTCGCCAACTCCCATTCAGGCGCAGGCCATTCCCCCGGCGCTCACCGGACGCGATGTAATCGGTTGCGCGCAGACCGGAACGGGAAAGACTGCAGCATTTGTCATTCCGATCGTCGAGCGACTTGCGGTGCTTCCGAAGGGGCAGCCTCGAGCATTGATTCTGACGCCGACCCGCGAACTTGCACTGCAGACGCTGACGACGATCGAGCGGCTTGGACGGAGCCATCGGGTATCGGCGACGGTCATTGTCGGAGGTGCGGATATGCAGGCGCAAGTGCGAGGCCTTCGGCAACGTCCGGACATCTTGGTG
>JAOUPN010000158.1 GCA_029879905.1 Nitrospira sp.
GGTCACGCTCCTCATCGCGCGGCAACACTTCGATCCTCGGCTTCTGTTTGCTCTCATGACCTGCCGATTCGGAGTCGGAATTCATCACCCTCCGGAATATTCAATGAATGGATTGCAGGACAGGGTAACGGAAGAACGAGAAAAAGTCAGCAGGCGGAAACGTATGCGCTAAACCACAAAACAAACGGTGAGTGGTAAATGCCGTCACAGCGTTTAGGTTCATCCGGCTTCTTCAGACAGTGGGCTGAATGGCCGTAGAGTTGAGGAGCGGGCCGTAGACAGCCCCCCCCCGAAGGAGGAAAAATCGAGCGCAGAGTTAGACTCTCGTCTGCCAGATCGCCGGGTTTCTATTGCCATGAAAGACCGCCAACACAACAATGCGGTTCCCGTTTGTACGGTAAATACACGCTGTACGGGAAACGCTTGGCAACGACTCGCCGGACATCTTCATGGACAACAGCAAACTGGAGAGGATCGCTGGACGCCAATAATATGCGGCGTTCAATCTCAGTGATGAATTCGATGCCGAGACCACGGCGTTTCCCTTCGTACCATGTGCTGGCTTCGACAAACTCTGCACTGGCGGCACGATGAAACAAGACGGGAAGACTCATGGCCTCAGCTTGGCAATAGCTGCTGCTTTTACTTCATCCCAGGACACGATATCATCTGGATTGTTCAGGTGATCGGCAAGGCGGCGATCAAGCTCGGTTTGTTGCGCCTCCGTCAACGGAGGTACGGCACTGCCATGGGAACATCCACGCACAAACCGGATAAACCAAGAACAAATATGGGGGTTGTTTTTCCCGTCTCAGGAGCTACAATACAAAAACCTTATTCTTTACAGGTCCACAACCATAGAGAGGTTACCCCGTGAAACTACAAAAAGTTCTGTGGCTCGTTGTCGCGATGGTCGCCTACGGCAACGGCAATGATGTCTGGGCATATGGCAGCGATGCCTCGGCCAAAACTGCTGATCACTGCATGAAAGTTGTTGTGTCCGACTTTAACCCGCCTCCCTTTTCCCGGGAAACGAATAATGTCGAGGTGAAGCCTGGCTCGAATTTTTCCTTTCTCATTTCCAGAGAAGCTAAAATGGACACCATCAAGGTCTCGGTCAAAGGGGAATCCATCCCCACCACAGTGACCTCTCAACAGAATGGCATGCTGGTCAAAGGCAAACTCCCTCAGGAGATCAAAGGCAAGTACATCCGCGTTGAGATTGCGGCCAAAGGCCCCAATGAATGTGACCGTAACGACGCATGGCTGCTGAAAATCGGGAATTGACTTCTGATCTCATAGCGGTCGCGAGACCGGAATGATTTGTGAACGACCCAGATGGGGATAATTGGGCCTGTCCTGACTATTGACCTGTTTCTTGGGCAATCCACCCGCTCTTCTCAAACCTTGAATAGGGCAGTGGCTTGCTCTGCTCAATGAGCCGGATCAGGTTGGCCTTCTCGGCATCGGAGAGGTCGGACCGTTCTGAGTCATGCAATCCAACCATATCTCAGCCGTTCCCCTCTCTCTTCCCCTCTGTTAAGAATATTATTCTCTTTCTCCATTTGCCCTGCTCCGTCCCCCCTCACCCAACCCTCTGCCCCGACCCGGGGGCGAGGGGAGACAGACCATCGACATCCCCATGCACAATCCGGACAAATTAAGAATAAATATGGGGGTTGTTTTTTACAGCTCAGGAGCTACAATACGAAAAATTTATCAAGAGCCCGTATGATTCATGACGGCTTGTCGCGAAATAGCGCCGTCGCGTTGACCGTGTTCTGCACGCCTCGCAGAGTCGTCGATGCGGGCCGCGAGGAGTGAACCTGCCCGCTGAAGGCTCGTCGCTCTAGCGAACCCGCGATTGCAGCAAACGCGTTGATGAATCATACGGGTAGAGGCCCCATAACCCCCTACCATAGAGAGGTTGCCCCGTGAATGTACAAAAAATTCTGTGGCTCGTCGTCGCGATAGTCGCCTACGGCAGCGGCAATGCTGTCTGGGCGCAGCCACGTCCCCCGATCAACCCTGTTGACCCCTGCATCAAAGTCATTGTGTCCGCCTATAACCCGCCGCCCTTCTCCCGAGAGACGAATAATGTCGAGGTGGCACCTGGCACGAATTTCTCCTTCCTCATTTCCAAAGAAGCTAAAATTGACACCATCACGGTCTCGGTCAAGGGAGAGCATGTCCCCACCACGATCGCACTTCAACAGAATGGCACGCTGGTCAAAGGCAAACTCCCCGCGAAGATCACGAGCAAGTACATCCGTGTTGAGATTGCGGCCAAAGGCCCCAATGGATGTGACCGTGTCGACGGATGGCTGCTGAAGATTAAACAATAGCTGCGCAGACCATGGGGCAATATGGGCAGGAAACTCTCCTGTCCATATTGTCCTCGATGACGACAGCGGACGAGACGTGCCGGGCTTCGACCTGACATAGCCTGGCCTACAACGCCAAGATCGACCTCTGCACCGTCGACCGAACAGCCTGACGCTCTGAGCCATTCATATCCGGCAAAAACGATCCGTTCCCCCTGTTGCCTCTTGGTTCCACACCCAAGTCTTCGCTATAATTCCACGTTAGCCTGAACACCGATGATGACCACCGACCCAGAATATACCTCTCGATATACCTCTCGGCTCAGTCAACTGGCTGAATTGATGCTTGCCGTATCAGGCGAATCGGTCACACTGATGAAGAAGACGGCGCCCGACCGCGTCCTGACACTCAAACGGCAAAACGAGTGGGGGCTCTATCTCGAATTCCTCAAAATTATGTTTAACCTGACGGATCGCCTTGCCGCCCTACACATCCCGATCAAGGACCAGATGGACTTCATGAACGGACTGGAGGACGCAGTGACCCGCCAATTAAAGAAAGCGCTGGAACCTGCGTTTGGCAATAATGCCGATCAGATGGAGATCGCGTTGACTATCGGCACTGCTGTAGCCGAGAGCCGCCAACGCTACGAATCGTATACGTTTCTCATCACTGAAGAATCCAAAGCCAAGGATGACATGTTCCGTGAATTCGGCGAGAAGATCGCTAAGATCCTCGGCGCACCGAACGACAATCGGCTCAGTTCGGCAGCAGCACTCTGTGCCAGCGCCGTCGTACCGGCCATCGACGCCGTGATCCAAGGGCAGACGCCACCGAATGCCGTTTCCCCTCAGCCGGTTGCCGTCTCGACAGACCGGCCAAGCGAAAAAAAGAGCGAGACCGGCCAGGAAATTAAACTCATCAGCATGATGTCGAGCGTATCCGGTGAAACGGTTGAAACCCGGTGGGGCCTTCACCCCCGATTCCGTGATGACCTGACCGCCGATGAACTCCAGCAACTCACCAAGCTCCTCAATCGAGTGGCAAAAATCATTGGCGAACGATATGCCGCCGTGGCATTCTCCGAAGACTGGGCGTCATGGCATAAAGCCGGGCATGCCTGAACCGGGTTACACACGGCATGCCGATCCCTCCGATCTTCAGCCACGACAATCCCGTCATATGCATCAAAAGGAGTCCGTGTGGATATTCACCCTGTGGAAAATAACTGTCCGGCTCATCTCCCCCCCAGTCTCAGCCGCCTGGAAGAACTGGCACGGAATCTTTGGTGGAGCTGGACATTGGAAGCGCGCCAATTATTTGAGTCCATTGATCCGACGCTCTGGGTACTCACGCACCATAACCCTGTCAAACTCTTGGCCGATGTAAGACCGGACCGACTGACCCAGCTGTCGGAAGATCCATCATTTCTCCGGCAATACTCCGCCGTCTTCCGGATGTTCGACGAATATCTTGCAAACACAAACAGCTGGTTGGGGACACATCACCCGGGCTTGGCACAAACCACAATCGCATATTTCTCCGCCGAATTCGGCATCCATACATCGATTCCGATTTACAGCGGCGGCCTCGGCATCTTAGCCGGCGACCATTGCAAAGAATCCAGCGACCTTGGGATCCCGCTCGTCGGCATCGGGTTCATGTACCCCCAGGGCTATTTTCGTCAATGCCTTACGCCGGAAGGCTGGCAAGAAGCGGCCTATGCACCGTTCAACCGCAAGGAATCTCCTGTTCATCCCGCACATACCCCGTCCGGAGACCGTTGCCGATTTTCGGTCGAGATGGGAGGACGCCATGTCTCGGCCGTCGTGTGGAAAATTCTGGTCGGCCGTGTCACCCTCTTCCTCATCGACACGGATGTCCCGGAGAACAGTCCGGAAAACCGCGCACTCTCCGCCCGTCTATACGGAGGCGATCAGGAGATACGACTCTGTCAGGAAATCCTACTCGGCATCGGTGGTGTACGCATGTTGCGCGCATTGGGCATCACCCCCTCGGTCTGGCATGCAAACGAAGGCCATTCGGCCTTTCTGACAGTAGAGCGCCTGCGTGAATTGGTCCAGCAGGGATCATCTTACGACGAAGCCACCGAACTCGTCCGACACAGCACCGTATTTACGACCCATACGCCCGTACCGGCCGGCCACGATGTCTTTCCTCACCAGCTGATGGACCGCTATTTTGCCGGATACTGGGAGCAACTCGGCCTGTCGCGAGAAGAATTTTTACGGCTTGGGGAAACCCCGGAATCTCGCGGGCGAGGGTTCAATATGACGGCCTTGGTCATGCGCATGTCGGCTCACGTCAACAGCGTCAGCCGCGAGCATGGCCGCGTTACCAGGGAGATGTGGCGACACTTCTGGCCCGGCTTGCCCAGCGAGCAGGTCCCCGTGCGCAGCGTGACGAATGGGATTCACGCCCCGACCTGGATTGCTCCCGAGATGCACCGCCTGTACGGCAAGTCGCTTCACGCAACCTGGAACACCAACTGCGATGACCCGACGATGTGGCAACGCGTGACGGATATTCCGGACCACGAACTCTGGGCGGTCCGTCAAACCATGAAGCGGAAGCTGATGAGTCTGATCCGCGAACGAGCCAGAACAGGCTGGATGCAGGGGCATCTTGACCCATCGCAAGTATTGACTCGCGGAACGCTCCTGAACCCCGAAGCCTTGACGATCGGTTTCGCCAGACGGTTCGCGACCTACAAGCGGGCGACACTGATCTTCCAGGACCTCGAACGGTTGAAGCGACTGCTGCACGATCGATGGCGTCCCGTCCAATTGATCTTCGCCGGCAAAGCCCATCCGGCCGATGAACCGGGACGGTATTTCATTCATGAGGTGCTGTCCTATTGCCAAGACCACAAACTGGGCGGCCACATTGCGTTTCTCGAAGACTACGAAATGCATATGGCAAAATTCCTTGTTCAAGGCGTCGATATCTGGCTCAATACGCCGAGGTTCCCCCTAGAGGCCAGCGGAACCAGCGGCATGAAAGCCGCATTGAACGGCGTATTGAACCTCAGTATCCTTGACGGATGGTGGGCTGAAGGCTACAACGGCGCCAACGGATGGGGGATTCACCCCTTGTCCGAACAGACCGACTCCACATCCCAGGACCATCATGACGTGGAGCAGCTGTACCGCATATTGGAACAGGAGGTCGTCCCACTGTATTACCAGCGAGACCGAGACGGCATTCCCCGAGGCTGGCTCCGGATGATGAAAGAATGCATCCGAACGATTGCGCCGGAATTTTGCACGACACGTATGGTCAAAGACTACGTGGAGCTGCTGTACAGTGCAGCCACACGCCGCACTCCATCGACATGGTGACCACCCTGCACACACATGCCCCGTGCAACACACCGAATCTGAAATCTCACTCGAGGCATGTGTGGAGTCTCGCCGCTGCGGTCGCGCTGTACCTCATCACGAATGCTCCGACCACTGCTTCCGGAGCCTCTTCCCTGGACTCGACCGCGGAGGAACTCTTTCAAGCCGGAGATTATGCGGCCGTCACCGCCCTTTTCCGCACCCAACCACCGGAAGAGGCGCTCTCACAACGATTCTTGCGACTCTCCCTGATCAGTTTTGTCCGTCTGGGACGAACCAATGAAGCGTTGCCTCTGTATGAACGATTAGTGCCTGACGGAAAGGCCTATGAGGCCTCGTTACTTCGTCCTTTGGCGCTCGCGGTCATCACCGGCCATGTTCGGGACCGTAAAGAACATGTCCGCATTGCCGCCTACACTGCCTTGGCTGAGTTAGGTCTGAAGGAAACTGCGGCCATCTTGGAGGATGGGCTGTTGGACTCTTCTCCGCTCGTGCGGGCACGGGCCGCAGAAGCTATCGGAAAAGCCGGACTGGCAAAGAAGTCCGGGGCGCTCAGACGGGCGTTGGGGGACACGATGCCCACGGTCCGTATCGCTGCCATCACGGCACTTGGAGAAGCCAACGCGACAGACCTGATCCCTCAATTCACAAAAATCAGCCGCGCTGAAGAGGGTCCCGAATCCATCTTTGCATCAGTGGCCCTGTATCACATGGGACAATCCGGGAGACTCACTGATATTACCAGCGCGGCCACGCTGCCTGACGCAGATATGCGCATGGCGGCACTCGGCGTGCTTGGCCGGTTGAAACGCCCAGCAAGTCTGGCGGTTCTGAGCCAAGCCGTGTATGATCCTCACCCATCGGTACGCGCATTTGCAGCAGGTGCACTGGGAGAATTTGCCTCACCGGGAGGAGTGGCCCCGTTGATCCATGCCATCGGAGACGAAAGCGCCATGGTCCGCGGAATCGCCGCCGGAAGCTTGGGAAAGCTCGGTCTTCAGGAAAACCGGCCGCTACTCCATGGCTTGCTTAGAGATCCCAGTTGGCGAGTCCGCGCCGGCGCACTGGAAGGGTTGCTCCGCCTGGGAGACATGACGGCCCTCCCGCTGGCCGCCGAGCTCGCACAGCAACCGGACCCCTCGGCTCGCGGCATCGCCGCCAAAGCCGTAAGCATGACATCCGACAAGCAAGCGATCGCGGTACTAGAGAGACTGATCAAAGACCAACAGCCGCTCCCCCGTCTTATGGCGGCCATGGCGATGGGGAAAAGCGGGGGACCGGTCGTACCGCTCCTTATCAAGGCCTTGCGTGATTCCGATGAAGCGGTCAGAATTGCTGCGGCAGGCAGCGTGATACGACAACTAGATAAAAAACAGGCACCCCCACGACGATGAGGATCTTATCAGACCGATATGATTAAATTCATACTGACATTGTTGTTGATGGCAGGCTCATTCGCAGGCGGGTACTACCTGGCACAGCAGCCGGACGGCACAGTACAGGCCACCGTCTCTAAACTATCCAAGGAGGTTTCTCGCTCCGAGAAACTTGTCGGCGATGTCCGGCAATCGATACAAACCTTGTCGCAAAGCGCTTTCGACACCACCGTAGGAATCGAACGGGACCTCCGTCGTCGCCAAGGACTTGTGGAGGCCAAGTCACGATTGATCCAGGCCAAGTCCAACGTTCTCGACCGAAACTTCAGCGATGCCGCACGAGAACTCGCCGAGGCAATTACGGTCTTGGAATCGTCGGCGAAAGACATCAGCCGGGACCCCGAAACAGATGCCGTACTGGATTTAGCCCGTTCGCTCAGAGAAACGCGCCTGGAAGTGGCGATGGGGAAACCCGTGCCGATGAAGAAAATGGATGACCTACAGCGGGAGTTTGATCGACTGCTTAATAAATAGTGCTCATGGATACTGAGGCTTACGCCGTCGCCGGCTGAGACACCGGTGGTTTCTTCCACTTCGCCAGAATACGCTCCACTCTCATCTTCACGACTAAATCGGGATCTTTGAGCATGGGCTTGATGGCATCACGACCCCGTTCGTCTCCGATG
>JAOUPN010000159.1 GCA_029879905.1 Nitrospira sp.
AGCAGCCGAAGCGAGAGATTTGCCCGGTGCGATTGTCTTGGCTTCACGCCAATGGCATGTCGGGGTCGTCGGTATCGTTGCGGCTCGTCTCGTCGAACGGTTTCATAGGCCGGCTGTTGTTATTGCCATTGATCAGCATGGTGTCGGCAAAGGGTCGGCACGCACGATCCCCGGATTTGATCTCTACGAGGGATTGGCCTCGTGCCGTGATGTGCTCATGGCATTCGGCGGGCACCCCAGCGCGGCGGGAGTGACCGTGCATGAGGATCGGGTCGAGGAATTTGCCGAACGGTTCGGGGCAGTGGCAGGCTCGTGGGCTCAATCGGCCTCCAGCGTCCCTACCCTCCATCTCGATTCCGAAGTCCAATTGAATGAAGTCACCCATCGTTTGATCAAGGAAATCGGTGCGCTGCATCCGTTCGGCGCCGGTAATCCTGAGCCGATGTTTGCAGGTAGGCGGCTTGAGATTATGAATGCTCGTGTCGTGGGTGAGAAGCATCTCAAGGTAACGTTGCGCCAGGGGCGATCGATGGCGTTTGACGGGATCGGTTTTGGTATGAACTCGCTCGAGTCGCAGGGACTCTCATTGAAGATGCCTGTAGATGTGGCATTTACCCCGGAGTTAAATCACTGGAACGGATATGATCGTATCCAATTACGGATTCGCGATATGCGTCCGGCAGTCAGTCGGTAGTAGGTCACGATGTACGAAACAACCATTGATATCGAGCAAGTCATGGCGAGGCTCCGGAGTTATCAGCCGGATGCCGATCTCGGTATGATTCGTAAAGCCTATGAATTTTCTGCCAAGGCTCATGAGGGGCAAACTCGGCGTTCCGGTGAGCCCTATGTGCAACATCCTGTGGCGGTAGCCGGCGTATTGAGCCTGCTGAAAACCGATGTGACGGCGGTGGTGGCGGGGTTGCTTCACGATACCTTGGAAGATACGGTCGCGACTGCCGATGAATTGGAACGTGAATTCGGCAAAGAGGTGGTGCATCTGGTCGACGGCGTGACGAAGATCGGGAAAATTACCTTCAGGAGCTCGGAAGAGAAACAGGCGGAAAATTTCCGCAAGATGGTGCTCTCGATGGCGGACGATATTCGCGTCGTGATCATCAAGTTAGCCGATCGATTGCACAATATGCGTACGCTTGAGCATCTCGGCGAGAAAAAGCGGCAAGAGATTTCTCAGGAAACGTTGGAAATTTACGCGCCGTTGGCCAATCGCATCGGGATCGGCTGGGTCAAAAACGAACTTGAAGATTTGTGCCTCAAGCATCTGAAGCCGGATGTATATGATGCCTTGCGCGTCAGCGTAGCCAAACGCGACGAAGATCGGCAGGTCTATATTCAAGAAGTCATCGATCTGGTGAAGAAGGCGGTCGAAGAAAACGGGCTTCCCGGAGCGGTATACGGCCGTCCCAAGCACCTCTACGGTATTTACCAGAAGATGAAAAGACAGTCGATTTCGTTCGATGAGGTATACGACCTGACGGCCCTTCGGATTATCACCGACTCGAAGATGAGTTGTTACGCCTTGCTCGGCGTGATCCATTCCCTCTGGCGTCCGTTACCCGGGCGATTCAAGGATTACATCGCGATTCCCAAGTCCAATCTCTATCAATCGCTCCATACGACGGTCGTGGGTCCGAAGGGAGAGCATGTAGAGTTTCAAATTCGGACCGATGAAATGCATCGCGTGGCCGAGTACGGGATTGCGGCGCATTGGAAATATAAGGAACAGGGGCGAGTCGGCGACAAAGACAGCAAAACGTTCGGGTGGTTACGACAGTTCGTCGAATGGCAGAAGGATTTGCCGGATAATCGCCAGTTCATGGATTCGGTCAAGCTGGAGTTGTTTCATGACGTGGTCTACGTCTTCACGCCGAAAGGATCGGTGAAGGAATTACCCAAAGGGGCGACACCGATCGATTTTGCCTATGCGATTCATACCGAAGTGGGTGATCACTGTGTCGGGGCAAAAATCAACGGGAAGATCATTCCGCTGAAGCATGAATTGGAGAGCGGCGATACTATTGAGATTCTGACATCACCGAATCAAACTCCGCACAAGGATTGGCTGAAGTTCGTTCGGACATCGCGCGCCAAGACCAAAATCAAGCATTGGATCAAGGTTGAGGAACAGAAACGCAGCACGGAGATCGGCAGGCGGCTTCTGGAGGCTGAGTTCCGCCGCCACGGATTGGCTCCTGCGCAAGTCTTGAAGTCGAATCCGTTGCTCGACGTTGCGCGGCACGAAGGGTATGAGACGGTCGACGAACTGGCGGCGGCTGTGGGGTTCGGGCGGGTTTCAACGGCTCAGGTCGTGAGCCGATTGGTGCCTCCTGCTTCGACGAATGCTCCGGTTGTGGAATCTCCGAGTCATGTGAAACCGCCGGAGAGTAGAGGCGGGGCAAAGGGTATTCAGGTCAAGGGGGCGCGGGATCTCCTGATGCAGTTGTCCCGGTGCTGCAGTCCCGTTCCCGGCGATAGAATTTTAGGCTATGTCACACGCGGTCGTGGACTGACCATCCATGCCGTTGATTGTCCGAACCTGGGAGCGTTGGATTACGATCGGGAACGTTTGGTGGAAGTGGAGTGGGATTCCACGATGCCCGAACAGCATGCCGTGAAAGTGGCGGTGATCACCGAGGATAAACCCGGGGTGTTGGCGAATGTGACATCGGCCATCGCGGAATGTCATGCCAATATCAGCCGTGCTGAGATCATCACCCGTGAGGATCGTAAGGCGGAGCTTGATTTTGTCGTAGAGATCGCCGACACGGGGCATTTAAGTCGTGTGCTGAGGGCGATTGAACGGGTCGACGGGGTCATCACCGCCATGCGTGTCAGGTCTTGGCAGGGGTAGTCGTAACGGAAGGTTGAGATCAACGTTCAGGCTAAGACAAATTCATCGGTTGGCGTTCATCTTAACCTCAGCCTCGACCCTGCTTTGGTCTTTCGATCACCAGTCCGTCTTGAACTGAAGTTTCGAGCCCCTCTCTATTTTATAGTCGTCCACTGTGTCTCCGGCAATTTCCAATACATACATGGCATCATCGCTGTTGGGTTTGTAGAGGGGGCAGGAATCGTCGGTCTTCGTGCAGATGGGCACAACTCGTTCGATATGTACGACCTGCTTCTTTCCGTTCAGCCAGATCATATCGAGAGGGATTTTCGTATTTTTCATCCAAAACCCCCAGGCTTGCGGTTGGCCGAAGAAAAACAGCATGCCGTGGTGCTTGTCCAAATGATCTCGGTACATTAAGCCGGTTGCGCGTTGGAAAGGCGTTCTGGCGATTTCGGCCTGGATCGTTATGCCGGAGGGGGTAAGAATGGGGAGTAGCTCGCTGTCGGATGCCAGAGCAGGCTTTCCGATAAGCATGATTCCCAGCAAGAGAGCAGAGAGGAGGTTGACGAGGCCGAAGCGCATGGGCGCATCCTAGCGGTCAGGCAAGGGTGAGTCAAGAACACGTTCCTCAGCTAGTAGCGTTGGCCCTGCGCGGCTTCCATCCTTGCAATTCCGTCAAGTGGTATGCCATTCTTTGCATGTCGTTCTTGAGAAGAGGGGTCTATGCAGGAAAAACGTCGAGTGCTCTATAAAAAAGGGGTGTTTGTCTGCCCCACGTGCCGTCAATCTTATGTGCAAGAAAAGTGGATTGAAGAATGGCGGATACGTTGCCATCGTTGCGATTATCGAGGCACATTGACGGAAGTATCTGTAGAAGAGCACATGGAAGAAGAGACGTTTCGGCGTTGACGGTCCTCAGGGTTCTGTGATTCATGGCTCATGTCATGAACATCGGGCGTATCCTCTCGATAGCAATTCTCTCTTTCACAATCGGTTGCGGCGTCGGTGTTCAGGCATGGGCTAAGCAGCTCACGCCACCGATTCAGGTTCTTGTCACCTACCATTCCCTTTCCGGGCATACCGAGCAGATGGCAGAGGCGGTTGTTGAGGGAGTCAAGTCGGTTCCCGGCACGACAGTGATGATGAAACGTGTGGGGGACGTCACGGCCGATGATCTGTTCTCATGCGATGCCCTCATCGTCGGTTCGCCGGTCTATTGGTCCAATATGTCCGGAGAGGTCAAAACATTTTTTGACAACTGGCAATTCAAATTCGGCGTATTCCCTGAATTTAAGATGAGAAACAAGGTCGGGGCCGCCTTTGCAACAGGGGGACAGATCTCCGGCGGCAAGGAGACGACCTTGCTCACGATTCTTGCGGCGATGCTCGGCAATCAGATGATTGTGGTGAGCGGCGGCGGAGCCTTTGGCGCGTCTGCGACGACGGAAGGCGATAGTCCAGGAATAGACAAAAAGGAATTAGCCGATGCCAAGGCGTTAGGGCAACGTGTCGCGGAGGTCGCGAAACTGATTCATCGAGCCCCCTCTCAGTAACCGGATTACACCTTCGTATCAGCCTGTTGAAACAAATCAGGGACATGTTTTCTGGACGCGAATTGCTAGAGTGCTGACGGATTCAGCAGTTGACCACTGACTCTCTCGTCATTCCCGCAAAAGCGGGAATTCAGGAAGTTCGGAGTCTCTAGAAACTTACCTTGCTCCGTAGACGCAACGACACTCTTTTTCTGGAGACTGCGAATCGTGCAAAAGGTTCTGAGTGCTCGTTCCGGATCGGACCGTTCGACTTCAGAATTCTGGCTGATTGACGGAAGGGAGTATCGCTGTTGACAATACCGGTTCAAATACCGACAAGTTAGGCTGCAAGTAGAAATGGCGGAAAGAGCGGATGCCGCTCCGAATGGAGTGGGGTTGAGACGAGTGATACAAACGGTTGTATGTGTCGGCGTGAAACCGACTATTCGCCGGTTGTCGGACAGGTAGTTGATGATCCCTGGAGGGCAAGGTCGACGAATTCGTGGATGTGTTTGGCGCAACGCCCGCAACAGCCGCTCTCTTTGAGGCCGAATTTGCATTTGAGTTGGCTGGGCATCACAAGGCCGGCTCGTCCCGCCTCTCGAACGTCCGACTCGGTAATTCCTTTGCAGAGGCACATGTACATGTGTAGGCTCCTTTGTCGATTATGAGAAGCATTATCAGTGTGCCACCGCGTTTCGATTCTGTCAAGCCCGGTCAAACAAGTTCTAAAGGCAGCAAATGTGGTGCCTTGTTCACCATTGACGATCAGGCTTGACCCATTATATGGGGGTAGTCCACGTGGGATGGTCAATATCCAGTGGTACGTCAGATGATGAAGCCCATTCAAGTCATTGCTTTCAATAAGCCGTACGGCGTGCTGCCGTGCTTTACCGATCCGGATGGGAGGCCGACACTTGCCGGGTACATTGCTCTACCTGGTGTCTATGCGGCAGGACGGCTCGATCAGGACAGTGAGGGGCTGATGATTCTGACATCAGATGGCTCGTTGTCACACCGGATTACCGATCCCAAGCACAAACTGCCGAAAGTCTATTGGGTGCAGATTGAGCGCATGCCGGATCAGCGGGCCTTGGCACGGTTGGCCGAAGGCGTCTTACTCAGCGGTATACGAACGAGGCAAGCAGATGTCCGGCTGCTAACGGAAGAGCCGACATTGCCTGAGCGGCCTGTACCCATCCGATTTCGCAAGAATGTGCCAACGGCGTGGCTCGAAATAACGATACATGAAGGAATGAATCGGCAAGTGCGCCGTATGACAGCAGCGGTGGGGCACCCGACGTTGCGGCTGGTACGTGTCGCTATTGGACCTGTTCGACTAGATGACTTGAAGCCTGGTGAATGGCGAGATCTAACCGAGAATGAGATCAGGGCAATCGGACGAGACGGTAATCGGCAAGCCTAGCACAGTAGTTCTGTTCCCTCTCCTCCGAAGCAGGGGCGAGCGGTGATAGAGAGGACGCTTCCATACACAAGCGGGAGAACTATTTCTTTACCAGAATGTCCCGTAAGGCCAAGTCGAGTTGTGGGTACTGAAACTGATAACCAGCGGATAAGGCTTTCTTTGGGAGAACCCGTTGGCCTGTCGTCATCAGGGTAGCCAATTCGCCGAGCATAAGGTTCAGGATGAAGCTCGGCACAGGAAGCCAAGATGGCCGATGAAAAATCTGCCCGAGTACTGTGCAGAATTGCGCCATGATGACAGACTCCGGAGCGACGGCATTGATGGGACCGGAGACCTGCTGTGTGACAAGCAGCCACTGAATCAGCCCGATCAGGTCATCACGATGGATCCATGATACCCACTGCGTTCCCGGCATAATCGGTCCGCCCATGAAGAAATGAAACGGCGGCAGCATCTTTGCCAGGGCTCCACCGTTTGGCCCGAGCACCATACCGATTCTTAAGGGGATAACTCGCACGCCGAATTGGTTTGCTTTGAGCGCCTCTCGTTCCCATGCCAGACAGAGATCGGCCAGAAACCCAGAGCCCTGTGGCGTATTCTCGTCCCGTGCCTGGTCGTCACCGGCACCGTAATAGCCGATGCCGGACGCATTGATCAACGTATGGGGTTTTGATGAACGGCGAGAGATGGCTTCTACCAAGAGACGAGTGGGGAGAATTCGACTGTCGGTAAGTAATTGTTTGCGGGCGTCGGTCCAGCGTCCGTCGGCGATCGATGCCCCGGCAAGATTGATCACGACATCGGCGCCCTCAAGACACTGTGCCCATTCTCCAGCTGTTCGCCCATCCCATTCAACAGCGGTGATGGTTGAGTCAGACGGCTGCGGTGTCTCGCCTCTCCTTCTTGTCAGAAGGGTGACATGGTGCCCCGCCTGACAGAGCGATGCGCATAACGCCCGCCCGATGAATCCTGTGCCCCCCGCAATAACGATGTTCATAGACCCCTCTCTATGAAGGAAGTGCGTGTCTCAAGTGTGCACCACATCTGTCGATTCACACCTAATATTTTAGAATGGTTTCGCTACCATGAACAGAACCGTTAGTATCGCGGCCCCAAAACCAAAAACACCTAACCATAACCAGATCTTTGAGAAGTATTGATATTGGGAAGAAAGCTGGCATTGGCTTTCCGCCGCATGTGATGCAAGATCCCGCATGCGGATTTGAAAGTAGACCGCCGGCAACCAAAATAACCCGGCCAGCAGATAGGTGCTAATCCCTGCTTGGAGCCAAGCCTGGGTCAACGAATGTCCTCCCCAATAGATGAGAAGTACACCTGACACAGCTTGGAGCACAACCGCCGGTGTAGTAAAGAGCCAGTCCACAAGAACCACAGTCTTAGAGGCGAAGACTATGGCGGAGAGATCCCCGATGCGGTCTACTCGATACTTAAAGAACGCGCTGCCGAGTCCGGTTCCAATCAGAATGATGGCCGTGATGATATGTAGAGCTTTTACCAACGGATACAGCATGTTTCCGGTTAATAGGTCCATTATCGATCTCCCTCCAGCGCCATCATGACCATGGTTGCGACAAAGAGAGGCCCATTCTTGACGATTGCTCCGAAAGGGTGAATGACGAATTCAGGAAGCACCGTTGCGATAACCAGCGAGTAGGCAATGATCAAACATAATTGAGTGATCGAGATGATAGACATGTGCCATTTCATCCATGTGCCAATCCCTAATCCGATATCGGTCACGGCCAGTCCATTCAGCAGATACGGCGCGATCTCTTCTGAAACTCCTGCTTGTATCAAGAGGTGTTCGCTTGATTCACGCGGGTAGATCCACAGAGAGATTATGCCCGTGATGATCCAGACGCTCGCAATACTTAGGCGAAGTGCAGGACGAAGAAAGTACAGCGAAGCC
>JAOUPN010000160.1 GCA_029879905.1 Nitrospira sp.
CATGAATAATGCGGGCTAAGGAGCGTAGTCATGATTGGCACCGGCTTCAATAAAGCGGAGGTCGAATATGCCGTGGCGCTTGCCGTTTTGAAATTCCAGACAGAGTTCATGAAATCCCACTATTCGCACATCCAAGTTCAGGTCTGCGACGAATTCATCGAGGTCACCATGACCCGAAGCGCTCCAATCCCTGCCGAAGAGAAACTCGCAAGATCTCCAGAAGGACGAACTCTTCTTCGGCAATTTTATCAAGCGCTGTTCGATTCTTGTCGAGACCTACTGGGGGAGAGGATTGAATGCGCGATCGGATCCAAGGTTGAAAGCATCATCAACGACATTGACCTGACGGCGGGGAAAAGTACGCTTCTCATCAGAGGAAAAAGTACAACCGGGCAGTCTGAATTGCGTCCATAGACCGCTTACTCGCAACCGGCCGACTGGTCGCCCGCAACATCCCACCTCCACTTGATATTGACGCTTCTGAACAACGAGATGATTTCCCCGAAGAAAACCGTTATTCTTCGGCGTGGGCTCTTGCGCCATAGCCGCATCCGTCTCCTAGAGGATCCGGGAAACCGATCAACCCGGTGATACGTCGGCAGTTCACACGATGTGGCACGCATCATGAGTATGATCCAACAGGAAGGACACCCATGAGTTCGACACCACCCATCTCTCCAGCGAGTCAATTTCGAAAGCTCCTCTTATCGGAACAGGTGGAATTTATCTGTGAGGCCCATAACGGCCTGAGTGCCAAAATCGTTCAAGAAGCCGGCTTTCGAGGCATTTGGGCCAGCGGCCTCTCCATCTCGGCACAATTCGGCGTCCGTGACAACAACGAAGCCAGCTGGACCCAGGTCCTGGAGAATCTGGAGTTCATGTCCGATGCGACCACCATTCCCATCCTCCTTGACGGCGACACCGGCTACGGCAATTTCAACAATATGCAGCGGCTCGTCCGCAAGCTCGAACAGCGCCGCATCGCCGCGGTCTGCATCGAAGACAAACTCTTTCCCAAGACGAACAGTTTCATCAAGGGAAGCGCTCAACCCATGGCGGATATGCACGAGTTCTGCGGCAAGATCAAGGCGGGCAAAGATGCGCAGACCGATCCAAACTTTTCCATCATCGCCAGAGTCGAGTCGTTTATCTGCGGCTGGGGACTGGCCGAAGCCTTGCGCCGGGCCGAGGCCTATCATCAGGCAGGGGCGGACGGCATCCTCATCCACAGCGCCCTGTCGGTACCGGATGAAATTTTGGCCTTCAAGCAGGAATGGGGCAACCGGTGCCCTGTCGTCATCGTACCCACCAAATATTATGCGACACCCACCGATGTCTTTCGGCAACACGGATTTTCGATTGTGATTTGGGCCAATCACATGCTGCGGACCTCTGTGGCCGCGATGCAGAGGACGGCAAGGACCTTAAAGGAGCAAGAACATCTTTTGTCGATTGAAGACAAGGTCGCGCCGGTCTCAGAAATTTTCCGCCTGCAAAACGCAGCCGAACTGCAAGAAGCCGAAGACCGCTACCTCCCCAAAGGCGCCGAAGATACATGCGCCATCGTGCTGGCCGCCTCACGAGGAAAAGAACTGGGAGAACTCACGGAACAGCAGCCCAAAACGATGGTCAGTATCCAAGGGACTCCGATCCTTTCACACATCGTCGATGCCTACAATGCCGTGGGCATCAAAGATATCGTCGTCGTCCGTGGCTATAAGAAAGAGACCGTCAATTTGCCCAACCTTACCTACGTCGACAACGACGACTTTGCGGACACGGGCGAACTGGATTCCCTGCTCAAGGCTCTCCGCTCCAAGAAGGGACCGGCTCAAAATACGGTCATTTCCTACGGCGACGTACTGTTCAATACATACATTCCCCAATCGCTTTGCCAGGAATCGGAAGACTGTGTGATTTTCGTCGACAGCAATTGGCAGGAGCAAAGCAGCTATGCCCGCCTCGGCGGATTCACCGAATGCACTATTCCCAATTCGCGCAGGGCCTTTAACGCCAAGATCTATCTCAAACAGTTGGGAGCCACGCTCCCCCAAGAGTCCATCCACGGAGTCTGGATGGGGTTTCTGAAAGTCTCACCAAGCGCGGTCACACTCATTACCGACATCATTGAAGAAATACTGGCGGACCCCGCCAACCGCAAAGCCGGGATCCCCCAACTCCTTCAAGTGCTCTTGAAACGACAATATCCGATCCGTGTGCTCTACACGGCCGGCCATTGGCTGGACATCAACAGCATCGAGGACGTGGTTCAGGCAGGGAATTTTTAATCTGTCTGGTCTAGTGTAGTGCTTCGTAAGTGTCTTCACCTTCCGTTCGTGGTGAGCCTGTCGAACCATGAACGGAACCAGTTGAAAATATGTGCCCGTCGACAAGCCTGTCCTGAGCCAGGTCGAAGAGCTCAGGGCGAACGGTCAATGTTAACGGATGAATGAATCACTACACTATCTGATTGATCTGGCCGGTGTGGATCCGCGGCAGCGGAAGTGCTCATGAATACCGCGGTTAGGGCTGTAACGCAGCGACGGTGGCCTTGTCCAAACGCTTGACCTTCCCCTGGCCATCGGTGGCGGCTAATCTCGCTGATCCGGTCACAACTACCCGTCCGCTGATCTTTTCTGTGATGACATGCTCGAACGTAAACGAAGCGGCTCCCGAATCGGGGACTGTCGTCTCGATCACCAAGGTATCGCCATACTTGGCCGGCGAGCGATAGTTCACCTCGGCATGCGCGACGACAAAGACCGTCCCCTGCTCCATCAAGCCGGCAACCGAAACCCCTCGCGACTCCAGATAGTCGGTCCTGGCCCGCTCAAAATACTTGAGGTAATTGGCGTAGTAGACGACCCCGCCGCAGTCGGTGTCTTCGTAGTAGATTTTGATTTCCATAAGCCTATCGATAGCTTGCAAAATGTCCGTGTCGTCTTAAAGCACACTAAAACACCGCGACAAGATTTTCTCCTGCAAACTTCACAGAACCCAACGATATTACACCATTCTTTGTAAAACAACCGCGCCACAATAAAACCCTTTCATAACGAATATACCTGCCGACGAGCATGAAAGCAGATGAATTGGTACAGCTGACCGCAGAATTAAATCAGTTCTTGCCGCCTTAGGGAGAGGAACACACTTTCTGCGGTCTTGCCTTCCTGATTCCTGCCATCTGCTATGCTTTACTACATATCGCTTTCTTCCTTGGAGGGTCCTCCATGATTCTGCGCTCCATTCTTCATGCCCTCATATTTATTGCTGCACTGTTTTCCAGTGGATGGAGCGTTTCAGCCGCATCAGACAACCTCCAACAATTGAAAGCATCGTGTGAAGAAGGGACTACTGCGGCATGCCTGACACTTGGGGAGTGGTATTTGAAAGGAGACGGAGGTCAACCGGATGCCACTCTAGCGGTGACGCTGTTCAGAAAAGCCTGTGACGGCGGGAATAGCGGTGGATGTACCAAGCTTGGAGTGATGTATGCGAGAGGGACTGGCATCATACGAGACTTTGTCCAAGCCATCACTTTCTTCAGAAAGGGCTGTGACCAGGGAGATGGACACGGGTGCAGCAACCTTGGTGGGATCTATGCGACTGGCACCACGGTTACACAAGACTTTGGGCAAGCCGTTACGTTCTTCAGGAAGGGCTGTGACATGGGAGATGCATTAGGCTGCTACAACCTCGGCGGGATGCATGCCAATGGCATTGGGGTTACGCAAGACTTTGAGCACACCGTCGCACTCCTCAGAAAATCCTGTGACGGTGGCTATCCGGGTGGCTGTATGTACCTTAGCACCCTCTATGCCAACGGGACGGGAGTTACACAAAACCGGGATCAAGCCACCACCCTGCTGAACCGAGCCGTGACGCTCTATAGAAAATCCTGCGACGGTGGAGACATGGCTGACTGCAGTGGCCTTGGTTTGATGTATGCCAAGGGCATCGGCGTGGCACAAGACGCGGGACAAGCCGCCGCTCTTCTCAGAAAAACTTGTGACGGTGGAAGAGCGGACGGATGTAGGCACCTCGGTGCGCTCTATGCCAGCGGTCCTAGCGACATGCGGGATCAAGATCAAGCTGCGGCCCTGTCCAGTCGGGCCTTGGCCCTATATAGGAAAGACTGTGACGATGGAATCACGTTCAGATGCACCAACCTCGGCGAGATGTATGTCACTGGTACCGGAGTCGGACAAGACCTGGCGCACGCCGCGACTCTGTTTAGAAAAGCCTGCGACGGTGGCCATCCAGATGGGTGTAACAAGCTGGGCGGAATGTATGTCAAAGGCACTGGAGTCGCTCAAGACGAGGGGCAAGCCGTCGTTCTATTCGGGAAGGGCTGTAGCGGTGGGCATGCAGAAAGTTGTGTCAGCCTTGGCGCGCTATATAGCAAAGGAGCCAGTGTGAACCGCGATCACCATCAAGCTGTCTCCTTATTTAGGAAGGGTTGTGAGAGGGGAGTTGCGTTCGGATGTTACAACCTCGGCGTAATGTATAAAGATGGCACTGGCGTCACTCGCGATTTTGGTCAAACCGCGACCCTGTTTAGAAAAGCCTGTGACGGTGGCCATCCAGATGGGTGTACCAACCTCGGCAGGATGTATATCCATGGTACTGGGGTTGCACAAGACGTAGGGCAGGCCGCAACTCTGTACAGAAAAGCCTGCGACGGCGGAAGTATGGATGGCTGCAGCTATCTTGGCGGGATGTATTTCGAGGGAATTGGTGTCGCACAAGACGCCGGACAAGCCGTGATCCTCGCCAAAAAGGGGTGTGATGGCGGGAGTACCGCTGGCTGCAGCAGCCTTGGCTGGATGTACTCCAAGGGAATTGGAGTGGCACAAGACAAGGGGCAAGCTGCCAGCCTCTATCAAAAAGCCTGCGACGGGGGGGAAGCGGAGGGCTGTACGCACCTCGGCACGTTACTATATCCCAGTGGCACAGCAATTACGCAGCACGGGGATCACGCCGTCACTCTCTTCAGAAAAGCCTGCGACGGGGGCGATGCAAAGGGGTGTCATCTTCTCGGCATGATGTATGAGGGTGGCATCGGCGTCAAACAAGACGCGGGACAAGCCGTCACCCTGTTCAGAAAAGCCTGTGATAGGGGCCATGCAACTGGCTGCCGTACCCTCGGTTGGATGTATGAGAAAGGGACTGGGGTCGCCCAAGACGCGAGGCAAGCCGTCACCCTGTACAGAAAAGCCTGCGACAGTGGGGACATGGAAGGCTGCAGCTTCCTTGGCGGAATGTATTGGAAGGGAAATGGGATCACCCAAGACTATGGGCAAGCCGTGACGCTATACAGAAAAGCCTGCGACGGTGAAAATATGATTGGTTGCAGCAACCTTGGCTTGATGTATTCCGACGGCATTGGAGTCACACAAGACACGAGACAAGCCGCAACGCTGTTCAGAAAAGCCTGTGACGGGGGCCATACGGCTGGCTGCCGTACCCTTGGCGGGATGTATTTCGATGGCACTGGGGTCGCAGAAGACAAGGGGCAAGCCGTGACCCTGTACAGAAAAGCCTGCGACGGGGGGAACATGGATGGCTGCAACTATCTTGGCACGATATACGGCAAGGGCATCGGAGTCACACAAGACTTTGGGCAAGCCGCGACTATGTTCAGAAAGTCCTGCAACGGGGGGAGCATGGATGGCTGTAGCTATCTTGGCGGGATGTACGCGAAGGGCATCGGAGTAGTACAAGACGCAGGGCAAGCTATGGTCCTCGCAGGGAAGGGATGTGACAGTGGAAGTATGGTCGGCTGCAACAACCTTGGCTTGATGTATTCTGAGGGAATTGGCGTCGCACAAGACAAGGAGCAAGCCGTGGCTCTATATAGAAAATCCTGTGATGGTGGGAATATGACTGGTTGCAGCAACCTTGGTGAGACGTACGCGAAAGGAACTGGGGTCGCACAAGACGTTGAGCAAGCCATCGCTCTCTACCGGAAAGCCTGTGACGGCAAAAATGTAGGGGGGTGCACCAATCTCGGCATGGCTTATGAAACTGGATTTGGTGTTAAGCAGGATACCGCTGAAGCCATCAAGTTTTTCAAAAAGGCATGTGACCTGAAAGACCAAAGTGGCTGTGACAATTATGCAAAGCTGAAGAAAGGTAGACCGTAAGATCGTCAGCGCAGAGTATTATTACAATCTCATAATCTCCTCGCTTGCTACCCACTCCTACACTTCAGTGAAAACCATCGCGCAGCTCCAGGGGAAGCACCTGACGGCCAGAATGACATCGGAAGTCCGTGAAACAGTCCCACTGAATTGTAATTCCACGGTTACGTGGATTTTGGCTTTCAAGAGACGGGAGAAGTGACCGGCACACCTGTGAGTTGATCCATTGGGACCCCAAAGGCAATCGTCAGGATTTTCACCCCCCTCTCAGTCCTTCGCAATACTTGCAGATTCAGGGGTTTATGATAGCATTTTTCAATGTCGAGGTATTCTTACTCTCCTTTGAAACGCAGAATGGTGGGGATCGCACTCCTTCTCTATGCGTTGGTAGCAGTGTATGCAGGTCCATATAATATGTGGTTACACTCTGAACCTCTCCATAAGCAAAGGGGACTCATTCTTTTAACCCTCCTTGAGTTCTAACTCCAAGTGCAACACTACCGGCCCGGATAGGCTAAGGTGTTGCCATGCACACACGACGCTATACCCACTTGAGTGCCGAAGAACGTGAAACCATCAGCCTGGGCCTCTCCCAGGGCCTGTCACTCCGGATGCTGGCGCGGATGGTGGGCCGGTCGCCCAGCACCCTGAGCCGCGAATATGCTCGCAACACGCTACACGGCCGTCCCTATCGCGCCTGCACCGCGCACGCCCAGGCGGCCACTCGCGCCTGTCGGCCCCGGCGGCCCCGCAAACTCCTGGATCCCTGGTTGTGGCAGTCTGTCCAAACACAGCTGCGGCAGGGCTGCTCGCCCGAACAGATTGCCGGACGGCTCCAACGCGCGTATCCTGACGACATGCACAAACGCCTCTCGGCCGAAACCATCTATGTTGGCCTGTATGTCTTACCGCGCGGCACCCTGCGGAGCGAACTGCTGGCGGCGTTGCGTCAGGCGCACAACGCGCGCCGACCGCGGGCGCGTGGCACCGACCGACGCGGTCAGATCCCCAAGATGACATCGAGTGTCGAGCGCCCCGCCGAGGTGGCGACCCGCACGGTGCCTGGCCACTGGGAAGGCGACCTCATCAAAGGCGCCCGCAATGGGTCGGCCGTCGGGACCCTGGTGGAGCGGACCACTCGCCTCGTCATTCTGGCCCGGATGGAGGGAACCGATGCCACGAGTGCCCGAGAGGGCTTTACCAAGAAACTCCGGCATGTGCCGGCTCCGTTGCGGAAAACCCTGACCTACGATCGGGGAAAAGAGATGGCTGAGCATGAGCACCTCGCCAAGCGGCTCGCAATCCAGGTGTTCTTTGCCGATCCCCACAGCCCCTGGCAGCGCGGCACGAATGAAAACACCAATGGGCTGCTGCGTCAGTACCTGCCCAAGGGCACGGATCTGTCGGGCTATACCCAGCGCGAGTTGAACGCTATCGCCCATCGGTTGAACACGCGCCCACGAAAATGTCTCGACTTTGCGACGCCCCTGGAAGTCTACGCGCAACTGCGCCATCATTCAC
>JAOUPN010000026.1 GCA_029879905.1 Nitrospira sp.
ATGGGCGGCACCAGACGGCCTGCTCGCAATCGGCGGCGATTTACGTCCTGAGCGATTGCTTGCCGCCTATCGGCACGGCATCTTCCCCTGGTACAACGACGATCAGCCGCTGTTGTGGTGGTCTCCGGACCCACGCGCGGTGCTCTTTCCCTCACAACTTCATGTCCCACGCAGGCTCCAACGGACGATCCGCCGCAGCCGTATGACCGTCACTCTTGACCGCGCGTTTCGCCGCGTCATGGAAGGATGCGCCGGCCCACGTCCTCAATATCCTGAAGGCGGAACCTGGATTACGGCAGAAATGTTGAATGCGTACACGCGACTGCACGAACTCGGTCATGCCCATTCCGTTGAAACATGGCAGGACGGCACTCTGGCGGGAGGACTCTACGGGATTGCGATCGGCGGAGCGTTTTTCGCCGAATCCATGTTCACGCGGGTTGACGACGCATCGAAGACCGCGTTGGTGGCGCTTGTGCGCCAACTTGATGCATGGAACTTTCGAATCATAGACTGCCAGCAATCGTCACCGCACGTCAGGCGTTTCGGTGCGGAAGAGATTCCACGCCGCGACTTTCTCACCCACCTGTCCGACGCACTTACCCTTCCGAGCCGGGTCGGGCACTGGCGATTCGATACCGTCCCCCTCTCACACGGGATCTCTTTGCAAGAATAGTCTGGGGTAACCTCAACCGACACTTCATCACGATCGGACGTCGTCGTACCACCGCCCCCGCCTGAGACGACGGCAAACATTTGACAGCCTTTCACCCGTCGCTTATGATTCAGCTTTTATGTTCCGAGAGGAGGCCCAATGAGTTTCGTCATCACACCGAAAGAATTGAAAGCTCGTCTTGATCAAGGAGATCAACTTGTGCTCTTGGATGTCCGTGAGCCATGGGAAAATGCACTGGCCAAGCTCGACAACTCCGTGCTGATCCCGCTTGGGACCTTGCCTCAGTCACTGTCGCAATTGGACAGAAACGCGGAAATTATTGCGTACTGTCACCACGGAATGAGAAGCGGGGATGCGACGGGATTTTTGCTTCAGCAAGGATTTTCAAACGTCAAGAATCTGATCGGCGGGATTGATGCCTGGTCTCTACAAATCGACGGGAAGATCCCTCGCTATTGACGGAGACATCTCCCCCGCTGCACGTCGGCGGATTATGCGCCGCGGAAATAGGCGACCGTTTTTTCGAGCCCATCGGTGATTTTGACGTCAGGATCCCAGCCGAGTTCTTGCCTGAGCTTGGAAGCATCGACGACGCTTCGGATCTGCTCTCCCACCTTGGCGGGTCCGTGCACTTCTTTGGATGAAGATCCTGTGATATCGGCAAGGATCCGAAACAACTCATTAATCGAGGTTTCGACACCGGTTCCTACGTTATACACTCCCTGCGAATCCTGCCCCATGACGGCCAGGTTCGCTTGTGCCACATCATCGACAAAGATAAAATCTCTGGTTTGACGTCCGTTCCCATTGATAATGGGTTGCTCGTTGTTCAACATCTTCCGAATAAAAATTGCCACGACACCGGCCTCTCCATCAGGATCCTGCCGCGGCCCATACACATTGGCATATCGAAGACTGACGACTTGAATCCCACTGACACGCTGGAAGTAGGATAGATAATGCTCCCCGCATAGTTTACTGATTCCATAGGCCGACAGCGGCTTGGTCGGATGGGATTCCGGTGCAGGATAGATTTCTTGCTCTCCGTAGATGGCTCCACCCGATGAAGAGAAGATGACTTTTCTCGCCCCGTGGAGGGCTGCCTGATGGACCACGTTCATCGTCCCCAACACATTCACCTGGGCATCGAACATGGGGTTTTCAACCGACGCGCGCACACTGACTTGGGCGGCCAAATGAATGACGATATTGGGCCGCTCATTGCGAAATACTTTCTCCAGCCTTCCGCTTTGGATGTCGATCTTGTACAGGCTGGCCGCCCGATTGACGTTTTTTTTCTTTCCAACCGACAAATCGTCGACGACGACGACCTGGTGCCCTTCTTCAACCAGCCGATCGACCACATGAGAGCCAATGAACCCAGCGCCACCCGTTACAAGTACTTTCATCGTACCTCCGGTTCATGAATGCTTTGCAACAGACAACTCCTTTACATACCATGAAACATCGGCCTGTACGCAAAAATTGCCAATATTTCCTGATTCCCTTTTTTCCCTTTAATCGGGCTCTCCACGGTCTTCACGAGTGACAATCCCTGTCCTGAGGCAAACGTCACGATACGTTGCAACGCACCCTGCCGCAGAGCCTCGTCGCGAACAATACCTCCCTTGCCGACCTGCCCCTTTCCCACTTCAAATTGTGGTTTGACAAGGGCGATCACCCTTGCCTCCGGCGTCAAAAACGGCACGACAGGAGGCAGTACTTTGGTCAATGAGATAAATGAGACATCAATGACTGCGAGGTCGATAGGATCAGGAATGACCGATCGCTCAATATACCGGATATTCACACGCTCGATCAGCACGACGCGGGGGTCTTGACGAAGCCGCCAGTCGAATTGTCCGTAGCCGACATCGACCGCATACACTTTCTCCGCTCCGTGCTGCAAGAGACAATCCGTGAACCCGCCGGTAGAACATCCGACGTCAAGACACACCAGCTTCTCCGGATCGATCGATCCGGCTTCGAGCGCCGCCGCCAACTTATCGCCTCCTCGGCTGACAAATCGAGAGCCGCTCGATGTGACTTCAACCGTCGCTTCAGAGGAAACGGCCTTAGCCGGTTTGTCGACCATGACACCATTGACGGTGACTGCTCCGGCAAGAATGATGCGGACGGCGGTTTCCCGGCTCTGCACCAACCCTCGAGCGACAAGCAGGTGGTCGAGACGATCTTTTTGATGAGGTGTATGACTACCCATGGAGCTGTGGACAGCACAATCGAACTTGCGCGCTTTTGAGCCTGCGGTCTATCTCGCGAAGATCACGAGTCACCCCCATCGGCCTCATCGCCACCGGGAGAAAATGCCCGAAGCTGCTTCTTGCCGTTCTTGTCCTGAACCAGTACTTCGATTTTCCGTTCGGCGTCTTCCAGCACCTTTAAGCAGTTTTTAGACAGACGTATCCCTTCTTCAAAGATCTTCAACGACTCATCCAGGGGCAAATCCCCGTTTTCCAATTCGTCTACAATGGCTTCCAATCGTGCCATCGCTTGCTCAAACTTCACTCCTGCCACTATCGACTCCTCTCGGTCGGCGAAAAGCTCATTATAGCGATTCCTCTGCGGCTTTTAAACGGAGGGCTCCGGCAGAATATGCTTCACCGTACATCGCAACCGTCCCTTGGCCAGACGTGCCGTGACCTCCTGCCCTACGACCACCTGGCGCGTATCCCGAACGATGGTCCTGCTCGGCTCGGTTTCGACGATGCTGTATCCGCGATCAAGAATAGCTAACGGACTGAGCGCGTGCAATCGCCTAAGATGGGCATGTGTGCGGTCCACGCGTCGATTGAGTCCGTATCGCATGATGTGCTCAAGACGGGAAAGAAGCTGCGGCACCAAGGCCAAGCCTTGATGCACACGGGATTCAGGGCTGTTTTCGATCACATCGTGTCTGAGCGACTGAATACGTTCTCGTCCTTGCGTCACTGACTCATGTAGGGCACGACGCATCCGAATGACTGCTCCGTCCACATGCTGCATCTCTTCCATCACCCGAAATCGGACGTGGGCAAGATTGGCACACAGGAGATCAAGCCGCTGTCGCTCAGTCTCACAACGTCGGCGTATCATCAGGCCACAACGGACCGTCAATTCTCCGAGACGCCCGACCACCTCGCTCAAGACCGGCACAACGGTTTCGGCGGCCGCAGAGGGCGTCGGAGCTCGTAGATCAGCCGCAAAATCCGCCAAGGTGACGTCCGTTTCATGCCCGATGGCCGAGACGACCGGAACGGCTGAAGCCGCGATTGCGCGCACGACACGCTCGTTGTTGAAGCTCCACAGATCTTCCAAAGAACCGCCGCCCCGTCCGACGATGATCACATCGACATGCCCGCATGCATTCAAAGACCGGATGGCAGAAACAATTTGTTCCGCCGACCCCTCTCCCTGCACCGATACCGGCGCGAGAACAATGCGCAGAGTCGGACAGCGACGATGCAGAACCGTCACGATGTCTCGAACGGCAGCTCCGGTCGGAGAGGTGACAAGGCCGACGGCTCGAGGAAACGACGGCAAGGGTCTCTTTCGCTCTTGCGCAAAAAGTCCTTCTGCGGATAGACGGTCTTTGAGCTGTTCAAACGCCAACTGCAGCGCGCCGCGCCCTTTGGGCTCCACGTATTCGGCGACGATCTGATAGTCTCCACGTGGTTCGTACACCGTCATCCGCCCCCTCACGATCACATGCAGGCCGTCTTCTAAATCAAACCGCAGTCGCACAGCGGTTGATCGGAAGATGACGGTCCGAATCTGGGCGGAGTGATCCTTGAGCGTACAATAGAGGTGTCCGGACCCTGGCGCGCGGAGATTGGAGATCTCCCCCTCAATCCACACGTCGGCAAAATCGGCTTCCAAGGAGGCCCGAACCAGGCCGGTGAGTTCCGATACGGTAAGAACTCGTGTTAACGCAGAATCGGATGACACAGAAGAAACAGGTGTGCGGCTCGTGACGATCTCCTTCAGTCAATCAAGCGAATTCGCTCAAAGGCGATGGCTTTTCCCAAACGGGCATCAAGCTCAAGCAAGACCGCACAAAATACCGACGGGCCCGATGCCACTTCGAACCGGCGCGGCATACCGGTCAGAAACTTTTCAATCGCCATTTCTTTTTTGACGCCGATGACCGAGTGCAGCGGTCCGGTCATTCCGATATCGGTAATATAGGCCGTTCCCTTCGGAAGGATCTGATCATCCGCGGTCTGGACATGCGTATGGGTCCCGACCACCGCCGTGACATCCCCGTCCAAATAATGGCCCATGGCCATTTTTTCAGACGTGGCTTCCGCATGCATCTCGACGATCACCGCCGAAGTTTCCTGTTTTAAGCCCGTCAATTCTCGTTTCGCCGATTGAAACGGGCAATCGATCATCGGCATGTAGGCACGCCCCATCAACTGAAGCACCGCCAGCCGTTCCCCGCCTGCAGTTTCGACGATGGTCGCCCCCTGGCCGGGGACTCCAGGCGGATAGTTCGCCGGTCTCAGCAGTCTCGGTTCTCGCGCGAAGTACCCGACGGCTTCTTTTTTGTCCCACGCATGATTGCCTGTCGTGATCACCGACAGGCCCAGGTCAAATAACTCTTCCGCCAGTTCCTGCGTAATACCGAACCCGCCCGCGGCGTTCTCGCCGTTGCCGATCACGATATCGACCTGATGCCGCGCGACCAGACGCGGCATCGCACGAGCGACCGCCCGCCTGCCCGGTTCGCCCATAATGTCGCCGATACACAACACCTTCATCTGGCGTATTCCACGTACCGGCTTTCCCGAATGACCGTCACTTTGATTTGTCCGGGATAGGTCAATTCCTGCTCGATCTTCTTCGCCAATTCACGGGACAACTGAAACGACTCGGCATCGGTGATATCTTCCTGACGCACAATCACCCGAATCTCTCGCCCGGCTTGAATGGCATAGGCTTTTTGCACGCCCTTTTGACCCGTCGCCAACGACTCCAGTTTTTCCAAGCGCTTCACATAGGACTCCAGCGCTTCGCGACGCGCCCCGGGACGCGCGGCAGAAAGCGCTTCGGCCGCCGCCACAAGCACGCTCTCCGGACAAATCGGCTCCACCTGCTCGTGGTGTGCGGCAATCGCATTAACGATCTTCGGCGATTCGCCGTACTTCTTGGCCAGCTCAGCCCCCAGCATCGCGTGCGGACCTTCTTCCTCATGGCTGACCGCCTTCCCGATGTCATGCAACAATGCGCCGCGGCGAGCCAATTTGACGTCAAGGCCCAGCTCAGACGCCATGATCCCGCAAATATACGCGGCCTCTCTCGCATGATAGAGATTGTTCTGCCCGTAACTCGTCCGGTACTTCAACCTCCCCAATACTTTGATCATCTCGGGATGGAAATCCCCCAGTCCGAGCTCGAAGATGATCTTCTCCGCTTCTTCGTACATCAATTTATCGATCTCGACCTTGACCTTCTCGACGATCTCCTCGATTCGGGTGGGATGAATCCTGCCGTCCTGCATCAGCCGTTCAAGAGAGACTTTGGCGATCTCACGCCGCAAGGGATCGAATCCTGAGATAATGACCGCTTCCGGAGTCTCATCGATAATCAAATCGATACCCGTCGCCGCTTCAATCGCACGAATATTTCGGCCTTCCCGACCGATGATTCGCCCCTTCATCGCGTCATTGGGAATCCCGACGACGGAAATCGTGGACTCCGACACATAATCACGCACCACTCGCTGAATGGACCCGGTGATGATTTCTCGAGCTTCGCGCTCGGCATTCTCACGCGCTTCCTCGATCGTTCTCTTGGCAATTCCTGCTGCGTCGAGTCGAGCTTGCGATTCCATCTCAACGATCAGTTGTTTCTTCGCTTCATCCGCCGTCATACCGGCTACACGCTCCAGTGCCTCACGATGTTCACGCTCGGCCTTGGCACAGGCGGCTTCCTTTGCAGCTAATCCATCATCCCTGCGCGACAACTCCTGATCACGCCGCTGCAAGTCGTTCTCCCGCTTGTCGAGTGCAGTCAACTTCCGATCGAATCCCTCCTCCCGTTGGAGCAAGCGCTTTTCCACAGATGAGAGCTCGCCTAACTTGGCCTTTTGCTCCTTTTCCCATTCAGATTTCGCTTGAAATATCAGGTCTTTGGCCTCGAGTCTCGCCTCCTTCAGCACATTCTCGGCCTCCCGTTGCGCGTTCTGCACAACATGCTTGGCCTGCTCTTCCATCTCGGCCCGCTTTCCAGCTGCCATATTTTTGCGAACGAATTCGAATATGCCTATCCCGACGATGGCTCCGATAATTCCCCATAAAATGTAGAACGCAATTGAGGTTGAAATGGGAATCACCCCTTTCTCAAAGTGGACGGACTCAGTCCGACACACTCCACACAGAAAAACACGATTGAGTCGCAGTTTGAGAGGGGGATCGCGGAAGAGAGTCTAGGAAGCAGGAACGGCAGACGATTCAGTCTAAAAACTTGTACGTTCGTTTATTGACATATACGACACCGATGGGGTGCTCTTGCTCCACCTTCTTTTTGAATGGAAGATCCCGCTGTCCATTTCTCGCCCCTGAAGAGGATCACCCATAGAAGCAGGAACGCGGCCCTAAGACACTCACCCTAACCGGCCGGTGATCTCTCGATGTTTTGAGTCAACCACCATTATGCGTTAAATCCCAACCGGCTCTTGTGAGGAATCCCCCTGGTGAGAAGCCAGTGTATAAGCTGATCGTATATCGACATCAAAAACGTGCGCCATGGCTCTCAGAACGTATGTTTCTTGGCTCGTCGGCTTTGCTCCCAATATGTACTCCCTCTACACAATCACCCAACCCGCAACTCTGTCATGGATTGTATGTTGACGATAACAAAGGGCTTCTTGGAAAGCAAGGCGAAACTTGATCTTCAAACTATGCGAGAGAGAATCAGGCGGGCTATCGGAACAGGGACGTTGAAATCTGTTCTTCGATCGACTCCATCAGCGTTTCCATTCGTCGATCGACATCGGCTTCACCTTGCGCCCGTTTTTTTTCAGATTCAAAGAGTTGATGCGCAAGATTGATGGCTGTCAGCACAGCCAATTTCGCCGGCGTCGCCGTCTTCATTCCGCCGGCTAGGCGTTTCATTTGATCCTCGACAAAAAGTGCTAACCTTCGAATGTAGACATCATCGGCATCGCCCCGAATTGCGTATCGTTGGCCATAGATCTCGACCTCGATGGTCTTAATCAAGAGCCACCTCCTTCGCATCCTCCGCACATTCCAGCATTTCGATCTCGCCGATCACCCGCTCGATTCTCGACTTAATATCGACCCGTTCCTTTTCCCATCGGCGATTCACATCATCCTGGGAGGCAAGCCGCTGACGGGACACCTTGACTTCCTCCTCCAACGCCACATTGCGACGCTTGAGTTCCTGAACCAATCTCACCAAATCCTTAATCCGAGTTTCCAGCGCATCAAGACGATCTAACGTCATAGTGACTCCGTGTTCCTCACATTATGATAAATGAAGAACACTATAAAAATTTCATGAATTTTTGTCAAGAAACCGGCTTGCCCAGCTTGGCAAGACGCATATACTCTTTGAAACTCCGGAGTACCCGTTTGACGTATTGTCTCGTTTCCCGATAGGGGATCAACTCCACGAATTCATCTTCGCTCCAACCTCGATTCGTCGTCGCCCAACTTTCGACGACAATCGGACCGGCATTATACGCAGCAACGGCTTGTACCACATTACCGGAAAACTGCGAGAGCAACTGCTCAATATATCTGACACCGATCCGAATGTTGGTCTCTTGGTCGAACAGATCATCCCGCGTCACTCTCGGGAGACGATGCCGCTGAGCCACCGTATTAGCCGTGGCAGGCATGATTTGCATTAAACCGATCGCCCCGACACGGGAGACAGCCCGCCAATCATATTGGCTTTCTTCCCTGATAATCGCTGCGACGAGATACGGATCAACCCCGTCCACTTGCTGCATCTTAATCGTCGGAACCAATCCCATCGGATAGGCGACATGCCAGAGGCCGTGCTCCAAGTCCCCGCCGGTCCTCTCCAATTGATGCTGAAATCGGGTCCGCACGAGGCGGAGGGCATTATTATATGCACCGGCTTCGCTCAGCTTGATGGAGAGGGCCGTCAGCGCTTGAGGAACACGGCTATAGCGCTCGGTCAGCACGGCGAGTTCTCTGGCGGCATCTTGGTCACGACCAAGCGTCTTCAGCTCGATGGCCCGCTGGTACGAAGGCTGCCGCTCAATCTCCGAACGACTATCACCGCTCTGCGTCACTTGAGAGGGAGCTGTGCCGGCAGGCCCAGCTCCTTCCGGTACGTTCCCCTGACCTGTAGAAGTCAAATCCGCAATATCTACCTGACGCTGAGCCAATTGACAGTAGTAGGTATAGGGATAGCGGCTGCAGAGTAGGCGGAACATATCCCCTGACTTGGCCCCTCCGACATGACCATGAGCACGCGCGGTCCAATAGAGCACTTGCGGCTCCCATTCTCCGTCCCGTCGTTCAACGATAGGCTGCCATGCGGCAATGGCTTCTTGATGACGCCCCATCCGATACCATACCCACCCTTCTCGCCATTGCGCTTCGGTTCGCTGAGATGCGGGTTCACCGAACTTCCCAACCTGTCGATATTTCGCAATGGCCTCGTCAAACTGCGTCTCGTCTTCAAGCCAAATCCCGGCAAACAAACGGACTTTCCCCTTCTGTTCCTTGGACAGGGACCGCATTGATGCCGATTGGCTCAACGCCAACAGCTTTTCGCCGAGCCCTTGACGGAGGTACACCCGTGCCAACCACACAACAGCTTCATCCGAATGCGCCGTCTGTTCTCCCGCAAGCTCCTGAAAGGTATCTCTCGCCTGATCATAGAGTTTCAGCCTGACTTGTGCGACGCCCAGCTTGAGTTTCGCCTCACTTCGGAGCGAAGGAGTCGGATTCGTTGCGAGAAATGTGTTGAGTTCCTTGATCGCTTCGGCATGCAACGCATGCCCTAACAACACCTGAGCCCGACGATAGAAATCCTCCGGTTGCGGCGTCCACGACCCTCCCCCTCCGTTCTTGACCAAGAGTGCTTCCGCTTCCTGGGCCTCCTTTGTCTGCGGGAACTTGACCCATAATTTTTTGAGGACTTCCCTGCCGGCATCCTGCTGACCAAGCTGAAGACGGCAGTCGGCCAACCATAACCAGGCCTGGGAGGCCGTTGCATCTTTCTTATTGAGATCAATGGCCTTGGCAAGCCAGGGAACGGCTTGGGCACAGTCGGCGGCTCGATACCAGGCTTCTCCTGCCCGGAACGTCACCTCAGTAAGCAGATTGGAGTCCGGTACGGTTTGCAGCACCGACTCGAACATCCTTGCAGCCTCTTTGACATCACCGCGATGAAGCAGCGCTTCGCCGGTCCAGAATCTGATGTAATCGTCAAGAATGGGAAAGTCTTCCTGCGCCTCACGAAGATAGGCAATCGCATCCGCAGGATTCTGCTCGATCAGCATGACACCGGATAACAGCTTGGCCCGCTTGGCCCAGAGTGATGACGGGAAGCGCGCTTCCACGCGGCGAAACCGTTCCAGCTTTTGCGAAACGACTTGTTCCCGTGTCAGCGTACTACCCAACGGCCCCTTGAGCCAGACGGCTGCGGCGAAACATTCTTCCGCCCCCCCGCATCCATCCGCTTGCTGCGACTCAGGGCTCACGACCGATGCGGCATGGGTATCCTCGGCATACGCCATCAAGAGTCCACCCACAAATACCGCCATCGCCAATCCGCGACCGAGGTTCGAACTCACGTAAGGACCGATGTTGTGATTGTTCATGATCGAGTATTATATACGGCGCCGGCTGCATTGGAAGAAGTTTCGCACCCACATCAAGACCCCGAATCCACCGGTATGGGTTTGTCTCTCACTTATGGTAGGCTCCCTGCAGGAGCACACACACGGATATCTTGTCATGGCACCATCCCGAACACCGATGAACTTACTTGCTCTGTCTGAAGACCAGATGAAAGCGTTTGCCCGAAAGCAGGGATGGCCGGATTACCGGACCGGACAAATTCTCCGATGGGTATACCGGCGGCGCGTACGAACCATCGACCAAATGACCGACCTTTCCATCTGTGACAGGTCGATATTGGCCGAGCATGCGGTTATTCAACGAGCCGCTCATTCCAGGATATTGGCATCCAGTGATGGAACTCGAAAATTTCTCCTGACATTCGATGACGGAATGACAACCGAAGCCATACTGATTCCGGACGACGAACGGCTGACACTGTGTGTCTCAACACAGATCGGGTGCATGCTGGACTGCGGATTTTGCTTAACCGGCACCATGGGACTCAAACGCAACCTCAAAGCTCACGAAATCGTCGAACAAGTCTTGAGCGCACAAGACCATGTATCTGCCGATGAGCAAATCACCAACCTCGTGTTTATGGGGATGGGGGAACCTCTGAGCAATATCGATGCGCTCGAAGCGGCCATCACATGCTTGACGAACAAATCATGGGGGCTTGGCTGGTCGCCACGGCGTATCGTTGTCTCAACGGCCGGACTTGTGACCCGCATGCAGAAAGTTGCGGCTCTCGGCGTCAATCTCGCCATCTCTCTCAACGCTACCACTGAAGAGCAACGTCGGGCACTCATGCCCGCAGCCAGTGACATCGCCTCGCTCAAATCGGTGTTCGCGGCTTGCCGACGCCTCCCGCTCACGCCGAACCGGCGCCTGACTTTTGAATACGTCCTGCTAGCCGGCGTCAACGACCAACCGGCCGATGCACAACGCCTGACGACCTTGCTGAAAGCCCTGCGATGCAAAGTCAATCTCATTCCGTTCAATGAATTTCCCGGAAGTCGGTTCCGTCGGCCGTTGGAACATGCTATTCTTCAGTTTCAAGACACGCTTCGGCGTGCAGGAATCGACGCCTTTGTCCGGAAAAGCAGGGGGCGGGATATACTTGGGGCCTGTGGCCAGTTGGGACAACTCCCGGGAGACCACGAGCACGTTTCCTTAATACCCATCGAATCCCGTTGTTAGCATGTCCAGGGTTACCTATTTATACATGACTTGGCTGATGACTCATCGCCGTTCGACGCTCTCTCTCCTCGCAACCTTTCTCACGCTGTTTCTTCTCCACACACAGCCATCGCTGGCGGTTGAACCTCAGGAGTTCGTGCTCTCGAACGACATGAAAGTGCTGTTGATCGAGGTCCCTAAAGCTCCGGTGGTCACGGTACAAGTCTGGTACAAGGTGGGCTCTCGGAACGAAGTCATGGGTCGGGCGGGGCTCTCACACATGCTCGAACATATGATGTTCAAAGGTACGGCCAAATACCCGAGAGGCGAATTTTCACGTCTGATCCGTAAGAACGGCGGGATAGACAACGCCTTTACCGGCCAAGACTTCACGGCATATTTTGAGAATCTCTCAGCCGACCGTGTCGAACTGGCGTTGGAGCTGGAAGCCGACCGGATGCAAGGCTTGGCGCTCGACCTGAAGGAATTTCAAACCGAACGCGATGTAGTGAAAGAAGAGCGTCGCTTACGAACCGAGGATGATCCGCAGGGCGCACTGGTGGAAGCCCTCTTTGCACAGACGTTTTTCAGTCACCCCTATCATTGGCCGGTAATCGGGTGGTTTTCGGATCTTGATGCCATGTCGCTGGACGATTTGCAGCGACATTATGACACCTTTTACTCTCCGAATAACGCCACGCTCGTCGTCGCAGGCGATATCACGGCCGACGAACTGATTCAGACGATCAGAAATCTGTTTGAGCCGATTCCCAGAGGGCCCTCCCCGAAACAAACGATTTCTGCAGAACCGATTCAGCGAGGTGAACGACGGTTTTTCTTGAAACGGGAGGCACAGGTCCCCTTCGTGATCATGGGATTCCGAGTCCCAAACTACTCCAGTGAAGACGCCTATGCCCTGAACGTACTTGAATCGATTTTGTCGCAGGGGAAGAGTTCCCGACTATATCAACGCTTAGTATATGACCAGAAAAACTCTCTGGCCGTCGGAGCCGACTACAGCCTGATGCAAACTGATCCCGGACTGTTTTATTTCTATGCATTGGTCAACCCCGGCTCAAAAGTCGAAGCCGTCGAGGATGCGCTGCAGAGTGAGATTTCCCGCCTTCAGGCCGAACCGCCGTCCGAGTTGGAACTGCAACGGGCCAAGAATCAGCTCGAAGCATCACGCATCTTCGAGCAAGATTCGAATTTTCGGCGTGCCATGTTACTCGGACAATCGGAATCCATCGGCGCGGGCTGGAAATGGCTGGATGAGTTCCTTGACCATATGAAGGCGGTCACGGCAAAAGACGTTCAACGCGTCGCCAAAGAATATCTCGTTCCGGACAATCGGACGGTGGGGATTCTTATTCCCTTGCCTTCCAAGGCCCAGGAGCCCTCTCCCGGCGTCGAACCACAGCGCAAGTCGTAGCCCTCACACCATGGATCAACCACGTACAAACACCCCCCGCTCACATTCGGTCCGTCGCTCTCGTGCGATCAGGCTTCTTCTTGCTGTAACAGGGGCTATGGCCTTTCTGGCAGGATTCCCCGGATCTGGATTTGCCGCAGACCTCTCTCCGGTAAAAATCACGACGGCCAACGGGATGACCGTGCTCGTTCTTGAACAACATTTTCTCCCCATCGTGGAAATTCACGCCCTGATCAAAACGGGGTCGGCTCAAGACCCTCCGAACAAAGCGGGCCTGTCGAATTTGACCGCGAGTCTTTTGGATGAAGGCACGACAACGCGGTCATCAAAGCAATTGGCCGAGCAAATTGATTTCGTCGGCGGCTCACTGGCTGTGAAAGCCGGCGTGGACTTTACAACAGCCTCCGCACGCATTCTCACAAAGGACGTCGATCTTGGTTTCACGCTCCTGGCCGACATTCTTTTGCATCCGGCATTTTCCAAACAGGAATTCGGCCGAGTCCGCTCACAGATTCTTGGTGAAATCATGAGCGACAACGACGATCCCGGCCATGTCGCCATGACGGCATTCAACCAGTTGGTCTTTCACAATCACCCCTATCGATGGCCGGTCAACGGTCTGGAAAAGACCGTACAAAAAATCACGCTCGCCGATGTGCGGAACTTTTACGCAAAAGAATATATTCCGAATCAAACCATTCTTGCGATCGTCGGTGATATCACCTTGGAGCAAGCCACCGACCTTGTCCAAACGCATTTCGGAGGATGGAAGAGCAAGAAGACACCGGCCAGGACGACCAAGAAGCCTCGTGCCGTCGCCAGAAAATCGGTGCAGTTCATTGAAAAAGATCTGACCCAATCAACGATCGTTTTGGGCCATGGGGGAATCAGCCGGACCAATCCTGACTTTTATCCGGTCACCGTGATGAATCATATCCTCGGCGCCGGAGGATTTTCGTCCCGCCTGATGGACTCCATCAGAGACAAACAAGGACTGGCCTATGGCATCATGAGTCATTACGAAGCCCGCGCCATGCCCGGTTCATTTTGGATCAATCTCCAGACTAAGACGGAGACGACAAACCAGGCGATCAGCGGCGTTCTGACCGAAATGAAGACCCTGCGAGAAGCGCCTGTGACCGATCAAGAACTCGCCGAAGCGAAAGCGTTCTTGGTCGGCAGTTTTCCGTTGCGGTTAGATTCGACGGCGAAGTTGGCACATGTACTCGCGCAAGTGGAATTTTTCGAGTTGGGATTTGAATACTTCACCCAATACCCCGAATGGATCGAACGTGTCACCAAAGAGGACATACAGCGAGTTGCCAAACAGTATCTGAATCCTCAACACTATGCCCTCGTCGTCGTCGGCAATATCGCCAAAGCAAAAGTTCACCGTTAATCCTTTAGCCGGTTGCGGAACACATCTGTGATGGAGGATGTTCTCCTAGCCTGTCGGAGAAAAGATCATCAAAGCAATGTTCAACACCACCCTTCAACATAAACTCGACGAGCTTCGTGCCGTCCTGTCAGACATGGGATCCGTTCTGGTCGCCTATTCCGGAGGGATTGACAGCACTGTCGTGCTGAAAGTGGCTCATGAGCAACTCGGGGAACATGCGGTAGGTGTAACCGCCGTCTCACCGACATTTCCGTCGGTGGAACTGGACACCGCCATACGTGTCGCTCAAGAGATCGGCGCGCGCCATGAAATCGTACGGACCGACCAATTGGAGATTCCGGAATTCGTCAGGAATGACGCAGCCCGCTGCTATCACTGCAAAACAGATCTGTATCGGCTTCTTGAATCGTCCCGTCAGACCGGCGCCTTTGCCCATATCGCCGATGGAACCAACCTGGACGACCTGGGTGATGACCGGCCCGGGATCAAAGCTGCCAGGGAATGGGGAGTACGAAGCCCCCTCCTTGAGGCCAATTTGTCAAAAGAGGACATCCATCTCCTCGCCAAAGATCTGGGCCTGTCAAACTGGGATAAACCCGCAGCAGCCTGTCTTTCATCAAGGGTCCCACGCGGCATGCCTATTACCATCGAAAAACTGGGGAGGATCGAAGCCGCCGAATCCTGGCTTCAACATGAGGGACTCCGTCATTTCCGTGTCCGCGACCATGGCGCCATTGCCAGAATTGAGGTCGGACAAGCCGATCTCCCCGTGCTGATAGACCCGGAACGTCGCACGCGGATCAGTGCGCGGTTGAAGGAATTGGGATTCCAATTCGTTACGGTAGATTTGGAAGGATATCGGCCCGGCGGGGTCAGCCTCGGCTGACCCCGGAATCGACAGCGGTGTTACCGCTGATAGGATTTGGAGAGCGCCTCAAGCGCTTCGTCGGCGAATCGACGATTATCATCCTCGGTCAAACTGCGCTGCACGACCTTTTCAGCCACCAGGAGCGCCAGCTCCGTCGTTTGTGTCCGAATGTCTTGTATGGCTCTCCGTCGCTCCTGATCAATCTCACGTGTCGCGTCACCCTTGATCCGCTCGGCTTCAGCCGTCATCCTCTGTTCGCTTTCCTCCATCAAGCGCTGCGCGCGCTCCTTTGCGGCAGCCAAAATGGTTTCGGCTTCCTTTGACGCAGCAGCGAGCTTGGCTTCATATTCCTGAAGTCGGCGTTCAGCTTCAGACCGATGACGTTCGGCTTGATCCAAACTGTCTTTGATCTTCTTTTCCCGTTCTTCAAGAATGCTCAAAATACCGGGGAACGCATACTTGTAGAGCACAAAAAACAAGATCGCGAAGGAGATAATCTCCCAGAAAATCAGAGAAGAAAAAAACTCAGATTCAAACTGCGGCATAGTTCCTCTCAGGAAGGCTGAGGTTCAAGCTGAGGTTGAGATCCGCCCCCTCGGCCTTGACCTAAACCTGAGCCTGCTCCTACTTGCGGAGACCCATAATGATGAACGCAATGACCAAGCCGTACAATGCAATGGCTTCCACCAACGCAAATCCGATCCACATGTACTTCCCGACTCGACCTTCAGCTTCCGGCTGACGCGCCACCGCTTCAATCATTTTGCCGAAAATATACCCGATCCCGACGCCGGCTCCGGCAAATCCTGCCGCCGCCAATCCCATGCCCAACAATGCTGCTGCTGCTGAATCCATTGTCCCTCGCTCCTCCCTTGTCTGTGCCAGCACGCATCAATGTGCGTGCTCGTCATGGCCGTGCAGGTGAAATGCGTCTCCCAAATAGACACAGGTCAGCACGGTAAAAATGTACGCTTGAATAAATGCAATGCCGACTTCCAATCCGTTCATCGCGATAGTAAACACAAAGGGCAGCCATCCGATCAAGACTCCGCCGCTGATCGCCAGCCCGAATAATACCCCAAGAATCACATGTCCGGCGGTCATATTGGCAAAGAGCCGAACGGCCAACGAGATCGGCCGAGCCAACTGGCTGATCAATTCGATGGGTATCATGAGCGGCAAAAGCCAGCCTGGCGTCCCGGGCGGCACCAAGATTCCTAGAAATTTGGCACCATGCAAGACAAAACCCATCACAATGCTGAGGGCATATACCACAGTGGCAAAGACCGCCGTGACGACAATTTGACTGGTGACCGTGTAGGAACCGGGAATCAGCCCGATCAGATTGCAGAACAGGATAAAGAGAAATAATGTGGCAATAAGGGGGAAAAACCTCATCCCTCCTTCACCCATGGTATCGAGAATAATGCCGCGAATAAAATCTACCAGCATTTCTGCAAGACTCTGGAGCTTGCCCGGCACCAACTTACGGGCAGACCCGGCCATCACCATCAACAAGGCAATCAAGGCAACTACCACCCACATCGTGAGGACGGCCTTATTAATGGAAATATCCAAGCCACCTATGCTGATCGGCACATAATTATGAAGCTCAAACGGATGTAGCGGACTCTCTTCCATGAATTACCCTTGGTTATCAGACGTATCAGATGAATTTTGCCATCGCTGAGCGGATCGATAGGCGTTTCTAATCCCTGCCGCCACGCCAAATATTAATCCCACAACAAGCCCCCAGGGAGTTGACCCTAAAAGATAGGTATCAACGGCCCACCCAAGACCGCCTCCGACAATCAGCGCAGCCAACAGGTCCGTTCCGATTCGGACGGCCTGACTAAGCCCCGCATATAACGGATCTTGCGGATTGGGCATCCCAAACCCACGGAAGGCGAGTTACATGCAGCACCCACAGAAGGCGAGTCAACTGCAGCACATGAGCACACCCTGCCCACAATGGGCTTGCAATTTAAGCAGAACCTCCTTTGGAATGTCAATACGATTTGCCCTGTTTCGACCGTCGGCACTGCGGTATAGTGGAGCCCCACGGCTTGAGCCTCCTCCGCCGTAGTCGCTGATAGGCGACGAAGGACACTCGCTACGCATTTCTCCACAGCGTCACAGCCGTGGCCTCCTGCGTAGAGGCTGATGGTGCACCAAAATTTGATGGAAACATGCAGCCGCCATGCAGACCAACACACCTTCTTCCACGCGCTTTCTGCAAGGTCCTCCTTCGCCTCTGATCCTCACGCTCCCCTGTACATCTGCTACGCCGTTCGACCTCTACACCAAGATCGCCTCACAACACAGTCCATCCTTTCTTTTTGAAAGCGGTAACTCCCATGCGACGACCGGACGGTATTCGTTCTTCGGCTGCAATCCCTACCACACCGTCGATGGAAAAGCCGATCGATATACCCGACGGACGACACTCGGCCGGGAAGAGAGCGGGCAAGATCCCTTCCATGACCTTGCCCGATGCTTTGAACAGTCGCCGATTATGCGCCCTCCCGATGCGCCGCCTTTTTTCGGCGGAGCCGTCGGCTACTTCAGCTACGACCTCATTCGCAGATTTGAGCGGCTACCGTCTCTCGCGGCCGACGACCTTGCTATCCCGGACTTGGAGTTTGCATTCTTCGATCTGGTTGGCGCGGTCGATCACGAACAGAACCTCTTACACCTCATGTTCTGTCCTCCACTCGAACGGTTCTTAGGTGAACGGCGTGAAACATTGTTTCAAGAGGGCTGTGAACGGCTGGCCGACCTGAACGCACAGCTGTCAAAACCGGCTCCATCCACCTCATACTCCGATCCCTCTGCCCTCCTCACTTTCCAAACCGGACAGTCACAATCGTCCTATATGGAACATGTCCGGCGCTGCCAGGAATACATCGCCGGCGGCGACATCTACCAGGCTAATCTCTCCCATCGCCTCACGGTAACAGGTGACGCCTTCCTCGCTTCCCCCGAATATTTCTCGGACGTGTTCCTGTACGAACGCATACGGGCGCTCAATCCCTCGCCGTTTGCCGGACTGCTTCGTTTCGGATCGACCAGCCTCATCAGCTCGTCACCGGAACGGCTGGTTCGCCTCGGCGGACGTCGAGTTGACACACGCCCGATTGCCGGAACCAGACCCCGCGGAGAGAACATCGACACAGACCGACGTCTTGCAGCCGAACTGCGCTCGAACGAAAAAGAACGCGCCGAACACATCATGTTGGTCGACCTCGAACGGAACGATCTCGGTCGAGTTTGCGAATACGGAAGTATCACGGTTGATGAATTGATGACGCTTGAACGCTATTCTCACGTCAACCATCTCGTCTCGCACATCACCGGAACCTTGTGCACGCACGCCACGGGATTTGATCTCTTGAAAGCCGTGTTTCCCGGTGGGACAATTACCGGCGTCCCCAAAATCCGTTGCATGGAAATTATCGAGGAACTGGAACCGGTTCGCAGAGGCCCCTATACAGGCTCAATGGGATATCTCTGCTGGAGCGGAGATATGGACTTCAATATCTTGATCCGAACGCTCGTCAGGAAAAACACCACCGGTTACCTTCAAGTCGGCGCGGGCATCGTGGCCGATTCTGATCCGGCACGCGAATATGAAGAGACCATTCATAAGGCGCAAGCGTTTTTGAGTGCATTCTCCTAGCCCCTTGTCACCTATGTGGATTTTTCTGAACGATCGGTTCGTGAAACGAGAAGACGCCCTGATCTCCGTATTTGATCATGGCTTTCTCTATGGAGACGGCGTTTATGAAACGATCCGGTCCTACGGAGATCGCCTCTACATGGAGCAGGAACACATTCTGCGGCTCTTTCGATCCGCGGAATCCATCGGATTGTCCATTCCGATCCCTCCGGAGCGCTGGCCTGAGCTCCTCCATGAGGCGATGATTCGCAACGATGTGGGGCATGCACGGCAAGACGCATATCTCCGCATTACCGTGACACGCGGAGCCGGAGACATCGGCCTGGATCCTGCGCTCTGCCCGTCACCAACCGTGGTCATCATGGCCAAACCCCTTCTCCCCCCGAACGAGTCTCTCTATACGACAGGCGTGGAGCTTATCGTGGCGTCCACACGGCGAAATTTGCCCGGCGCATTGTCGCCTCAGATCAAAGCCATCAGCTTCCTCAACAATATCCTTGCGAAGCGCGAAGCCATCGCAGCAGGAGCATTCGACGGCATTTTATTGAATTGGGAGCACCACCTGACTGAATGCACCACCAGCAATCTCTTCTTCGTCACAGACGGCCGTCTGCACACACCGGCTCTCGAATGCGGCCTCCTGGAAGGCATCACCCGCACAGCCGTACTCCATCTGGCAAACGCACGACGTCTTCCCATAGAAGAAGGCCGTTTCACACCCGCGCACCTCTATCACGCTGATGAGTGTTTTCTGACCAATACCACGATGGAAATCATGCCCGTCGCCGTGGTCGACCGTCGACAAATCGGAGACGGAAAACCAGGTCCGATCACTCGTGTGCTGCGCAAATTGTTCCGTGCATCACGGGGAGGATTTCAGAACACCACCGAGCCCTAATGTAATCCTAACTGCTTGTTTTCATGGCACTTCCGGCAGGCAGGCGAGACAAGACTTCTCTTCCTATTGACAGGCCATAGAACCCTGCTACTGTTTGTGCATGGCCACATCACGAAGAGCCGTGGGGTTTTCTACGTTCGCCCTCGCCGGCGGTGTTCTCTTTGCCGTAGGAAGCTCTTTTTCCGCTGAAACGGCCTATGGGGAAATCTATCAGTACATCGATGCAACAGGGACCATTTCACTGACCAACGTCCCTTCGGATGCGCGCTATCGTCGAGTCGATACGCACACACACCGCTTGCCCTACATGATGTCCGAACGAGAATTGGCGCCGATGATCAGTCGATTCTCGCATCAGCATCAACTGCATCCTGCGCTTATTCGGGCTGTCATTAAGGCGGAGTCGGATTTCAATCCGGGGGCAGTTTCACGGGCGGGGGCTGTCGGTCTCATGCAATTGATGCCACAAACCGCCGTCCGTATGAATGTGCGTGATCCGTACGATCCGGAGGACAACATCGGAGGAGGAACAAAATATCTCCGCCATCTGCTGGATCGATTCCAGGGAAACTTGCCGCTCGCATTGGCCGCCTATAACGCAGGCCCACACGTCGTCGACCGGTACCAAACCCTGCCACCGATCACCGAAACTCGACGCTATGTCCGTAAAGTCTTGCGCTACTACCGGACCTTTCTCATGCGCGACCTTTCCTCAGGTGGTCAGCGGATCGCGGCTTCCGAGAACGGACCCCACCCACGAGCTTCTGATTCTTCCGCGCCTTCGACTCCATAGACGGGATTTTCGACGATTCATGGAGTGAGAGCTGACTATGCTGCTTCCACCCTGGACGTGTGGACTCCGGGAAATCCGACCGGAAATGGGCTCCCACACTGTTTTCACGCCATAACGCCGCTTCTGCGACACAGCGTGCCACCTGAACCATATTTCTCACTTCAAGATCGGCTCGTGACACCAACACTTTTGAGACCATCTGCTCCCATCGAGAAAGTTGCGCAATCGCGCGAACCAACGATTCTCGTGAACGGACGATCCCGACTTGTCCCCACATCGTCCGGCGGAGCGAGTTTCGCAACTTTTCAGCATCGTCCAACTGACCTCGCTCTCCGTGCCTTGCCTTCACCATGTGCGCTGTAACGTCAGGTACGGTCCTCTGAGCGGCCCAGGAGATGGCAGCCGTACCGGCTCGCATGCCGAAGACCAATCCCTCCAACAGCGAATTACTAGCCAACCTGTTCGCTCCATGAACACCGCTGCACGCGACCTCACCGGCCGCAAAGAGTCCCGGCAACGTTGTGGCCCCGTTCAAGTCGGTCCACACCCCCCCCATCATGTAATGGGCGCTCGGAGAAACAGGAATCCATTCTTCCGTAATATCGATATCATGCCGCAAACACGTGGCGTAAATCGTCGGGAACCGCTGCTTCACAAAGTCCGCTCCCAGATGGGTCACGTCAAGATACACATGGCGCGTTCTTGTCGCCGCCATTTCCGCCCAGATCGCCCGCGCCACGATATCTCGCGGGGCTAAGGCCCCTAACGGATGATATCGCTCCATAAAGGCCTCGCCTTTATGGTTGCGCAATTGCCCCCCTTCACCCCGCATGGCTTCCGATAGGAGAAAAGGGGGACTCGACGGCACATAAAGCGCGGTCGGATGAAACTGCACAAGCTCCATATCTTGTAATTGCGCCCCCGCCCGTAGCGCCATTGCAATGCCGTCGCCGGTCGCATTCAACGGATTGGTCGTTCGTGCAAAGATTTGCCCGACTCCGCCGGTCGAGAGCACCACCGCTTTCGCGGGTAAGACGAACTGCTCTCCGGAATGCTCGTTTAACACTATGGCCCCGCAACAACGGCCCTCCTCCACGATCAGATCAACGGTAAAATGAAACGTCATCCGATGAATCTGTTTCTGCTTGCGGGCCTGTGCCATCAACACACGGACCATTTCATTCCCCGTTGCGTCACCCCGAGCCCGCAGAATCCGGCTGCGGCTATGGGCTGCCTCACGGGCAAACGCAAATTTCCCTCCCACCTTGTCGAATTTCGCTCCCCATTGAATCAGTTCCTGAATACGCCCCGGCCCCTCCTCCACCAAAACCCGCACCGCATCAAGACGGCACAATCCATGGCCCGCATTCACCGTGTCCGTCAGATGAATCATGACATCGTCTTCCTCGCTGAGCGCCACCGCGACACCCCCTTGGGCAAAAATGGAGGCACTCTGTAGCGGATCGCCTTTGGTCAGCATAATGACTCGGCCTTCACGGCTTAGTTCAATCGCCGCGCGAAGACCTGCGACTCCGCTACCGATCACGAGAAAATCAGCTTGTGGTGAAACAACCCGCTGCATGGAGTGGCTACGGCGAAACAGGCTGAGAGAGCGGTGCGTC
>JAOUPN010000161.1 GCA_029879905.1 Nitrospira sp.
CCTGCACTGTCCGAGAGTCCCAAACACGTCTTGGACGGACCCGATCACCACCAACCGTCCTCGCACAACCACCCCGACGCGGTCACACAATCCGGCTATATCGTGCAACAGATGTGAACTCACGAGCATCGTCGTGCCGCGCCGCTTTAAGTCCCACAAGAGCGCCTGCATATCGGCCCGGCCGATCGGATCCAGCCCGGACATCGGCTCATCAAGCAGCACACAGGCCGGCTCATGGACCAAGGCCTGTGCCATCCCCACTCGCTGGAGCATCCCCTTGGAAAATGTCCGTACCCGCCGATGCCGTACGTCTTGCAATCCCACCACTCCCAACAATTCCTCCACCCGCTCCCGCAGACGCCACGGAGGCACACCGGTCAACTGACCGCTTAACATCAAACTTTCCTCCGCCGTCAGATAGTCGTACAGGGCTGGCTGGTCCGGGACATACCCCATGGCGCGCCGCGCCTCCGGATCTCCGATCGGACGATCGAACACCCACGCCTCGCCCGCTGTCGGGCGAATCAATCCGGCAAGGAGGCGGAACGTCGTGGATTTTCCCGCTCCGTTGGGGCCGAGGAGACCGATGACTTCGCCGGGGGCTACGGCAAGGTCCAAGCCGTCCAGCGCTACCACCGGCGGCCCCCACCATCCGACCGAAAAGGTCTTTCGCAGGCCCTGGATACGAAGAGCCCATGCAGCGCTGCTCATGGCTGCACCGATGCACGAAGGATCGCCTGCGCATCCGCCGGCCGATAGAGTCGCATCCGCTCGGGATGTGTCGTACTGATAACGCGCCCCGTGCTCTGCTCCAGCACATAGACCCCGCCGAACGGCTCTTGTGGAATCGCCTCCAGCCACCCGTTCCGGACTAATTCATCGAGCGAGTCAGGAGCCTGGCCGGTGGCACGCACATGGGCTTCACGCGCCTGTTCCAAACGATCCAAATCCTGTTCAAGCCTGACGGCCTTATGCCGACGCTCAAGCGATGCAGATAGCTGAGGATGATCGGTTTGAGCCAGCAACGCATCGAGGAACGCGAGTGCAGCCTCGGGCCGATGCCCTTCGACATACAACCGTGCCGCAAGTTCCGGCACATAGGCAGGCGCGCCCTGAAGCCGCGCCGCCTCCGCCATATACCCTGCCGCACGCGCATAGTCCTGAAGGTGGAAAAAATGATTGAAGCCCAAGAGAAACGGCAAGCGCCAGGCATCAGGATTGGCCGTCCGCCCTTTTTCCAACAACGCATTGCTCCACGCCACCTGACCGGTCACTTCCGCGAGGAACCCGGCTCCCAGGTCGTAGGCAATGAGAAACTCCGGATCCAACGTCGTGACCACATCCAACGCATGGGCGAGCCACGCAGCATCCTCCGAACTCAGCACGGCCTCGCCCATCACTTGGACGATGCGCAACCAAAGGAGATCGGCTCCCACCTGGGTATAGCCCAACATAGCCGGCTTGAGGATTTCGCCACGAGGCAACACCCGCAGCTGCTCAGTCGCTGCAGCAAGGCGTGGCTGCCGGTGATCCAGTTCGAGGTGCAGCCAGGCGGTCGCTGCCGCACAGACGATTACCAGCAGAGGCATCCCTATCGTCCGCCGCCGGACATGCGTCCACACCGTCCAGCATAGGCCTCCGGCCGATACAGGACTGACCTGGGAGTTCACCGTCCTGTCCATTCGGGAATCGTCCACTGACGATCTGGCATGCATCAGATGACTCCGAACCTCACCGTCGACACAAGCAGGCGTAGGGCTAATACACGTTTGGCGCGCAATCCACCACCGGGCTGACATCGGAGATCATGAATCCGCCGGATTTCTTATCCCCATCCAAGTCGCTTAGCGCTTGCGCGAGAAATCCTCCGGTTGGACCGACCGATGCACCGGCGCCAAGTGGGTTGGGCCAATTGGGACATCCGTTTATCACGGGACCCGGTGTTTGAGTGGGATTGGCCGAGGCAGCAAGATAGTAGTTGTACCGCACAGGCCCGGACGGCGTGAATCCGATATCAGCAAAGGTACCCACGGCCGGACCCGGCGCCCCGGTTTGCGGATTGATGCATAACGAGGCGCCGCTCGGCGTGGCCGCGGCGGTCGGCCACGGCAACATCGCCCCATTCAGGGGAACCGAACCAGGCCAGCCTTGGCTCTGCACCGACAAGAAACACGACCGCTCCGCTTGGAACGAGAGACTCGCCGTCTTAATGGCGGCCAAATTGCCGCGTGCCTCTGTGGTTTTGGACTTCAGTTGATAGGACATAAAACTCGGAATCGCGATCGCCGCCAACACGCCGATGATCGCCACCACCGCCATCAACTCCACCAATGTGAATCCACGTTCTTCCTGAGTCCAGGTCTTCATATGTCCTCCTTGATGATCAGGATCAGGCGACCACCTTGACAACGGCCTCCATGTCGCCATGTGCAATGCCCGGCCTTACGTGACAGATCTAAAAGACTTGGCGCCGAACGGCAATCCCCCCAAATGACTCCCCCCGACGCAATCCGCCCGGCATGACCCATCCACGAGGCAACCGGCGATGAAGGACAGAGACCGCACAGAGGAGGAAAGGATATGAGAATAACGGTGGGACGGTGGGACGTCCGTCACACACACCACATTTTCACGGCACGGTCTGAGGCACATCCGAGCGGTGTGTCCGGATCGACGATCACATGACGACTTTCGGCATCCGCTAGGGAAGGGAGGGCGTAAGGGTTGAGGAACGCGGTGGCACTCCCATGTTTTGAAACGGCAACACATTCGTCCCTGACTGCCGCCCCACTATTCCTGGCACGTTCGGCCTCCCAGCACCGAGGCCGGCCACAGAGGGGTTGGGATGTTGGAACACCCACTCCGCATAGGTGCGCCGCCCTTCAAAATGCCGGACGACGGGAGGAAAATCATGACGCCGGATCGTGGTCTCTTTACTTGTACTCCGGACTCCCATAATCCCACCGGTCGGGGCTCGAAGCAGATCCCACTCACCCTGAGTGATCGGATCCGTATAGACTTGGCGCAACAACGGCTTGGGTAAACGCGTCAGCTCCGCCAGGGATTGCGGGTATACCTCACCAGGCATCACTCGCCCCGCTTTCATTCTGGCCGAATAGCGAGCCAACGCCTGCTGGATTTCAATCCCATGTGCCAGTAAATCAGCCTCCTGCTCCCGCTGCACGACCATCTTCCAATACCGGGCCGCTACCGTCAGGTTCACCCCGATCACGACAATAGCGATCATGAGTGTGAGATAGGTGATGCCCTGTTCATCCCGTCGCCGCATCTTGATCTACCAATCGTGATAGTGTGTACCATTAAGGGCTTTCGCCTCGTGCGGGGTACTGACGTCATATACATCTTCTCCGCACCAACTCGTGGGCTTGGGACTATCGGTGTAACAGCGCAGCCGCCAGTCCGCCTTGCCGGTGAAGGGATCCGTCGGCAGCTTGCGCAAATACCGCCGTACCTTCACGCCTTTCACCGCCGCCTCTTCTCCGGTCAACTTGACCTCCAGCAACACGTCCAGCGACTTGGGATACCCGTAGACACTGGTGACCTCCTTGCAGGTCAGTTTATTTTTCACGCACGCCGGTCCCACGAGGATGTCGCCGTCCCGATTCCATTCCAACTTGAAGGTGTCGATTGCGGACCGGATCATCCTCAGTTGTTGTCGCAGTTCGATTTCCTGCTGACGCCGGGCTGAGATTTTACTAAGGGGCATGGCGACCGAGGCCAGGATCATGACAATCACCGTGGTGATCAACAATTCGAGCAGCGTCACGCCGGATTCTTTCACAGCCCCTCATCGCTGCCGGATACACAGGAAACACCGATGGCGCTAGTTGTACCCGTGTCTTACGTCAGGAGATCCAACGGCTACAATCCCCCTAAATGGGTCCACCCATCCGGAAGGACACATCCGGGGGGAGTGCGCGAGAGGCTCGCTGGCGACACGCGTGCACAAGATACCGCCCACGCGCGGATGTCGTGACACGTCTCGAATGGATTGGATGCTGTTTGACGAAGAGAGGTCTGGCGCGATCGCGCCGTTACTGAATATTGCCCGCCATGTGGAAGACCGGCAGATCGAGAATCCTGTATTCGAGGGCTATATCCCCAGTGCTTTTTTAATGAACTCGCCGAGGCGGCGGAAGTAGGCTGTCCCTCCGACCTCATAGGTATTGTTATGGTCTGCACCGGAGATGACGTACCAGTCTTTCGGTGGCTTTGCCGCATCATAGACCTGGCGTCCTAGCTCGATGGGGATAATGTCATCCTTGTCACCGTGGATGATCAGCTTCGGTAAGGAGAGGTGCGGCATGCGGTCGATCAACCGAAACTGCGCCCCCAACAACAAATGGACCGGCAAGCCTGCATAATGATGCTTGGCTACCGCCTCGATCGATGGAAACGACGATTCCAAAATCACGCCGCCGGCCGTCCGTTGCACCGCAAGCTCTCCGACCACAGTCGACCCAAGCGATCGACCGAATAAGACGATCCGTTCCGGCCGAATCTTCCTCGTTCGCGTGAGATAGTCATAGGCACCGATCGCATCCTGATAGAGACCGTTCTCGGTAGGATTCTGCTTCTGGCTTTGTCCATATCCCCGATAATCGAATAGAAAGACCGACAGTCCTAGCTGATACAGATATTTCAGGTTCTCCAAACGATGAATGATATTCCCCGCATTGCCGTGGCACCACAGCAGAACCGGTCGATCTGCCCGTGCCTCGGCATACCACCCAAACAACCGGACACCATCCTCGGACTCAAACCAGACATCCTCAAGCGGCAATCCGCTGAGCTTGGCCCAATTTCGATCCTGCCAGCGTTCCGGGTAGTAGATAAAGAATCGGTCCAGCAGGCTCATACGTATCCAGACGAAACAGATGGCAGAAAGGGTGGAAGAGACTATGACAGGAACGAACGATTCTTGCGAGAGGCGATGTGCCTAGTTGTTCAGTTTTTTGTCGATCTTGTCGCCGGCTTTTTTAAATCCCTGTGCGGTTTTGTTTGCGGCTTTATTCAGTTTGCGCTCGATCTTTTCTCCGACTTTTTTCTGTTCCAGCTTCTTCCCGGCCTTCGTGAATCCCTTCTCGATTTTATTACCGACCTTCTTGGCGGTATTCCCAATGCGCTCGAACAAGCCAGGACTCTTCTCCGACTCACCAGCCGCCGATGCCAGAGGAACTGAGATCAGCGACAACGACAATACCAGCCCAAACACCAATTTTATGGAGCGTTGTACCTGCATCGCCTTCCTCCATCGTATAGACATAAAGCCTATCATAGATTCACCCACCATCTCAGCAACATGAAGACAGTTGTTTTCTCAAGCACTTAGCATGGCATTGCCATCGCACGGCACTCTCACCCCTTGCCATCAAACCGCCTGCCAAAGCTCGATAATTTGCGGATCGGAACGGGACCACAACCCCTACAAGTCTCAACGACTTCCGGATGTGATCGTTTCTCTGGAGATGGGTTCTACGGGGAATGTGTTGCGAGAAACTTGCAGGAGGATCAGGTCTTCGTCCTTCTGTTCACCAGCGGGAACCATGGCCGGATCAACCTCTCCAGGCTGCTGCATCTGTGCCTGTACGCGCCAGAGAATCCGGAAGAATTTCCATACCAGACTCGGCCATCGAACGCTGAGTGAGACAATCTCCCACACTCGACGCGGATAAAAACTCAGCGGATTTTCGAGAGGCATACCGGGGCGACGCATTTTTCGAACTTTCCGCCGGAACATGCCGGCTTCAAGCGGGTGGATACCCTCCAATGCAATACTGCCCCCCAGACACAACAAGAGAAACATAACCTTATAAATATCCTGATTTTTTACCGCCGCCCGACGTAAGACTCGCTCGACATGCTCATCCGTATAGTATTGCCGCCATGCGTCGCGATAGACACGTTTCCACTCCTCTTTGGACATACGGGGATGATCCATCGTGATATGTTCCAAGTCATATTTGTTCATATCCGGTTCGATCCAGGCCCCGCGCTCGACATGCTTTCGATGATCTTCCGATCCCGGCAGCGGCGTCAGGCAGAAAAATTCAAGACCATCCAACGGCAGTTCGTTTTTAATAATTTCGATGTCACGTGCGATCGAGTCCGGTGTGTCCGTGGGAAATCCTAAGATATATCCTGCTACCGTCGTGCAACCATGATCTTTCCAGGCTTGCAGCATCTTTTTGTACTGCCAAATCTTATTCTGCCGCTTCTTCGCCCCGGCCAATGAATCCGGATTGAGACTTTCAAGACCGATGAAAATGTTGTTACAGCCCGCTCTGGCACATTTTTCAACGAAGCGCGGGATTTTATAGGCGGCTACGTCGACTTGGGCGGTAAAAGAGATCACCAACCCTTCCTCTTCCCGCAATTGAATGCACCGGTCGAGAATCGCTTCCCAGTTGCTGTTCCTGGCAAAATCATCGTCCGTAATGAAAAATCGCCCGACTCCCTGCTGGAGATTGGCCCGAATGATCCGTTCGACATCATCCGCCGAACGGTAGCGCGACGTTCGTCCCTGCACGTTGATGATCGTACAGAAACTGCACTGGAACGGACATCCTCGGCCTCCGTCGAAGCTGGACAGACGGCGAAATGTGTTCTTCACGATATCGACCGGCAAAAACGGAGGCGGCGCTCCCTCGATGCTTCGCCCCTCGTTCAGAAAGTTGTACAGGGGCTTGAGCGTTCCCTGGTGCGCGTCACGAAGCACCTCGTCCAAATGTCCCTCCGCTTCTCCCGCGAAGAAGCTGATGCCCTTTTCCCCGGCAGCTTCAATATCCCGAGGCAACTTTGGCAACATGGCCACGGAGCCGCTGACGTGAAATCCGCCGATCACCACAGGAATGTTCGCCAGACGAAATCGCTCCGCCACATCCACTGCGCGAGGAAACTGATTAGTCTGTACACCGACAAGACCGACCATGCCGGCCGCATAGCCCTTCATCTTTCTGATGATCGACGGGATAGAAAGCACCGTGTTGGTTTCATCGTACAGATCGACCGTGATCGGAACATCGTCACCAAGCACCCTGCGTTCCGCGCAGTCGAGCGCAAGACCGTTCAACACCGCAAGCGTATTCGAAGGGATCGCGGAACGGATCCACTGGATGACGTAGCCGTCATCGTCGTAATGAGACGGTTTGATAAGAACCAGCAAAAAACCTTTTGGTGATCCCATAGACGGTGACTAACGTGATCGTATTACGGTTAGAGTTCGGTCTTCGGTCTCTCCCGACTAGAACGAAAGCTAGGACGATTACGCAAACATGTCAAGTAAAACGAATCGCCGAGATCTTCGTTGTCGCCGCGACACATCTCCACGAACGACTCATGCGCTGGCCATCCTCCTATGTCTCAGGTATACTGCGCCCACACTTCATCCCTTTCCAAATGACAGGCGAACCGATGGCACACGATTCTCCTAAGACAACCGACAATGCAATCACCTGTGATGTGCTCGTCGTGGGAGGAGGTCCTGCCGGAGCAGCCATCTCCGCACAACTCGCCCAAAAGGGGTGGAATGTCCATGTATTGGAAAAAGACCGGCACCCTCGTTTTCATATCGGCGAATCGCTCCTCCCCCACACACTGCCGATGCTTGACCGGCTGGGG
>JAOUPN010000162.1 GCA_029879905.1 Nitrospira sp.
AGCGCGAGTCCGCAGTGGACGGGATTCTTCAGCGCCACCGTAAGAACACCGGCAAGAATGCTCACCAGTGAGAAATACACGAAAAAAATCACGATCATGGCTTTGGCTCACTTCAGATGCTTGGGAGGCGTTTGAGTGGGCTGCAGTACGGACTGCGGGAAGTAGTACCGATACTCACGGCTCTCCTCGACATTCTGTTCCTGATTATGCGCATAGAGATATTTCTTCCCGTCCTCGAGAAAACGCTCCCCGATGTCATACAATCGCTTTTTATCAAAAAGCAACGCGCGCTTGTCGTGCGTCGAAAACTCATACATTTTAGTCATGGCGAGCGCGTTCACCGGACAGGCATCGACACAATATCCGCAGAACACACACTTCGTGATATCAATATAAAATTCCGATGCGTACCGCTGAAGCGGCCGAGTCTTATCTTCTTCACTGATCACCTTGATACACCGAGAAGGACATGCTGCCTCGCACAGGTCGCACCCCACACACCGTTCCTGTCCGTCATCATACCGAAGGAGACTCAATGCACCGCGATGCGTATCGGGGATCGTACGCTGTTCCCTCGGGTACTGAAACGTGATCGGACGATGAAACATATGCTGAAAGGTGACCTTCATCGCGTCCCAAATTTCTTGGAACAACGCCGCTTGCAAAATCTTTTTCGTGACACTTCCCACACTCATCATCGTGTCCTATTCAGTACCCAGATGACCGGAGCATACACGTCTGATCACGCCTGTTCAACGCTCACCCAGCATTGCTTGAACGACGGAACCCCGGTCAGGGCATCCACCGTCACCGTCATCAAATCTTTCACCGGCGGTTCGTTAAAATGCTCCGGGAAGAAACAGTTTCCCGGTGCCACGGTTTGGTCCGCCTCCACGCCAAGCTGAAGAGATCCTCGCTGGGACGTCACACGGACTTTCGCACCGTCACCCACCACCCCGATCCGTTCCATATCCTGTAGGTTCATCCGCAACTTGCCGGTATTCGGTGCAATCTTGATGAGGCCCGGCGCCTCCGCCGACATCTTGCCCGAGTGCATGAGCAATTGGCCCAACTGCAGCGAAAACGGGCGCGTCTCATCGCGTCGGTCTGAGACAGCCCTATACCGAGCACCGACCTCCGCGGCAAATCCATTACCGAGATAGCCGTCCGGAGACGGCACAACCTGACGAGGTTGACCCAAGTTGTAGTATCCGGGCACCAACTTCCGAATCTCAGCTTGGACATCATGCACCGATTGATAGTCCCACTGACACCCCAGCGCATTGGCCAGAGATACCATGATGTGCCAATCCGGCAGACTTTCCCCGATGGGATCCATCGCCTGGCGGACTTGGAGAACACGACCTTCCAGGTTCGTGAACGTGCCGTCTTTTTCGGCATAGGTACAGGCCGGGAGCACAAAATGCGCCTGCCGTCCCGTCTCCGTGAGGAAGGGATCTTGAACCACGAGCAAGTCCAACCCCTCAAGTGCAGCCCGTACTTCCATAGATGCCGGAAGGGTCGCCAACGGATTTTCCCCGAGCACGTAGAGCGCCTTGATTTTCCCGCTCTTACACCCCTTGAGAATATCCACGAGATGCGATCCCGTCCCGACGGGAGGAAGCGATCCTCCCCACGCTGTTGCCATTCGGTCACGCGCGGCCGAATCGTCGAACCGGTATTGCCCGGGTAAAAATTCAGGAGCGACACCCATATCAACCGCGCCTTGCTCGTTCGGCTCCTCAGTCACGGTATTCACTCCACAACCAGGTCGACCAAGCTTACCGGTGACCCAGGCGAGATCCATGAGCTTCAACACGTTCTCGTACCCATTGATCTTTCTGACGATGCCCTCCGCGCACAGAATGATCGCGCGTGGAGCTTCGGCAAACACCTTCGCCATGTCCAGATACGCTTCTACGGACACACCGGTTTGAGATGAGACGTCATCCAATGAGACGTTCGCCACCGCCGCCTTCAACGCATCGAAGGCTTTCGGGTGTTTCGCCACGGTTTCTTCGTCGACCAAGTCCTGCTCGATGACCGACTTCATCAGCCCGTCGATGACCAACCCTTCCGTTCCCGGCTTGATCAAAAACGGATGGGACGCCAACTTGGCGAGATTCGTCACCGCCGAGTCCAGCGTGATGACCTGCGCGCGATACACACGAATGGCTTCTTTGACACGCACAGAAGTCAACGGATTCGTTTCCGTAAGATTCGAGCCGATGAGAAGAATGGTGTTCGCTTTCGTGAGATCTTCCCAATTATTCGGCGTTCGTCCCAGCCCGACGGCATGCTGCGACGCCAACACGAAATTCATGTGGCCGTACCGAGCACTGCTGTCCAGATGATTGCTCCCGAATCCAGCACGCATCAACTTTTGGAACAAATAGAGTTCTTCGTTCGTGCACCGTGCGGTAATGAGCCCCGCAATGGCATCACCGCCGTGCGTACGCTTGATGTCCGTGAACCGGTCAACCATCAGATGCATGGCATCCAACCACGGCTTTTCAACCAATCGACCGTTTTCACGGACAAGCGGTTGCGTCAGGCGGGCTTGACTGTCCAAATACTCAAATCCGAAACGACCGCGCACACAGAGGCCGCCGTGGCCTTTGGCCGTTTCCGACCGATCACCCCACTTATTTGTCCACGACAAGGGTGACGTGACACGGATGACCGACGTGTCTTTTGTCTCGAGATACATCTGGCAGCCGTCTCCGCAATAATTGCAGGTTGTGGTCGTCTTCTTCATCTGCCAGGGTTTATAGAGATACTTCGAAAATTTGTTGGTGATGGCGCCGACCGGACAGACCGCCAGGCAATCTCCGCAAAATTCGCAATCCAGGGCCAAGTCGCCCTTCGGAACCACCTGGTTAAATCCACCCTTTTTCATGAACTGCAGGGCGTTGATCATCAACACATCCTTGCAGACGTTGATGCACTCGGCACAGGCAATGCACCGGTTCATGTTAAAGTCCAGTACCGGACTGCGGGTGTCTTCGGGAATAAATTTCTGCTTGGCATTCGCAAGATTGGTCACACCGTGCTGGAACGCCATATCCTGGAGCTCGCACTGCCCATCGGCGTCACAGACCGGACAGTCCAGCGGATGAACGGAGAGATGTTTCTCAACCGCTTTTTTTCTGGCAAGAAAGAGATCTTCTCCTTCCGTACGAATCACCATGCCTGCGGCCGCCTTGGCGGTGCACGATCGAACAGGAGCCTTTTTCCCTTCCTGCATGACAAGACACATCCCGCAGGAGCCGAACGGATCGAAGGTGTAGTGGTAGCACATGGCGGGAATGATTTTCCCCGTCATTGCGATGACGTCGTACAGCGAGACTCCGCTCTTCGCGGTGACGGATTTCCCGTCTATGCTCAACTCGATTTTCTCGGCCTCGACATCGGGATTAGTGGCCGGTTTCAGTCCCATTGGTGCCTCGTTACTCGTTCAACGTTCTTCGTGACTCGCAAGCGACCCTGCGATTCGTTTCACGGTTAACGGTTTACGTGTCACATCCCCTAGCGATCGCATTCACCCATGACAATGTCATACGTACCGAAAATCGTACAGGCATCGGAGATCATATATCCTCTGGCCATATGGTCGAATGCCCCCATATGAATGAACGAAGGGGCGCGAATCTTCAGACGATACGGCTTACTTCCGCCAGTACTGACGATATAGAAGCCCAACTCACCCTTGTGGGCTTCGGTGCCACAATAGATTTCTCCGGGAGGAGCCTTAAACCCCTCAGAGAACAACTTGAACTGCTGGATCATTGCCTCGAGGTTCGTAAATACCCGCTGTTTCGGCGGAAAGGTGACACTCGGCACATCCGCCATAATGGGGCCTTCCTCCATCTGCTCAAGACATTGCTTGATGATCTTCACACTTTCGTAGAGCTCCATCATGCGGATCCAGTACCGGTCGTACGTATCGCCGTTTTTTCCCACGGGCACACTGAACTCGCATTTGGGATAGGCGCTGTACGGCTCATATTTCCGCAGATCATAGTCCACACCGGATCCGCGCAAAGTCGGGCCGCTTAGCCCAAAATTAACGGCGTCCTCAGCCGAAATAACGGCAACACCCTTTGTACGGGCCAACCAGATACGGTTTTTCTCCAGAAAGACCTGGTACTCGTCGATCTTCGGCGGGAAATAGTCCAGAAACGCCTGTAACTTCGACAGTAGCGACGGCGTAAAGTCCCGCTCGACGCCGCCGATGCGATACCAACTGGTCGTGAGGCGAGCCCCACACAATTCATCGAACCAATCGAGCAGAATTTCCCGATCACGAAAACAATAGAAAAAGACCGTCATGGCCCCGATATCCAGCGCTTGGGCGCTTAGCCAAAACTGGTGGCCGATGATGCGCTGCACTTCCGCAACGATCGTTCTGAGATATTCGGCACGATCCGGCACCTTCAGATCCAGCAGCTTTTCGACGGCGCGACAATACGCAAAGTTATTGTACATCGCACACACATAGTCCAGCCGATCCGTATGAGGAATGAATTGATGATACGTCCCGTCCTCGGCCAGCTTCTCCACTCCGCGATGCAAATAGCCCATCACCGGCGTGGACTTCACGACACGCTCCCCTTCCAATTCCAAGATCACCTTGAGAACACCGTGCGTACTGGGGTGCTGAGGCCCCATATTCAACAACAGTTCCTCGGTCCGCAGCGTGGGAAGAGTCTTACTTTCCGGATGCTCCGGATCGACTTTATAGACTGTAGTTCTCTGATCTTCGAATGCCATATCCCGCCGCCGTTCTACCGAGGAATTTCGTCAAGAAATTCAAACGTGTCTCGCCAGCCCTTACCGCGAAGGGGAAAATCCTTTCGCAACGGATACCCTTCGGTGTAATCATCCGGCATCAAGATCCGGCGAAGATCCGGGTGATTCCGGAACCGGATCCCCATCATGTCGTAGACTTCACGCTCCATGAAGTCCGCCCCCTTCCAGAGATCCGACAATGAATCGACGACACAATCCGACTCGGGCACCCTCGTCTTCAGCCTGATACGCTGCCGCTTTCGAACGGAGTAGAACTCCCATACCACTTCGAATCGTTCTTCATCATCAGGCCAATCCACTGAACTCACATGCACGACATAATCGAAATCCATTCCCGGTTCATCACGGAGAAACTGTGCGACTTCGCGTAATTTCTCCCGCGTCACCACGACGGCCACGTCACCCCGCCACTCCGATATACGGACAATCCCGCTGGAGAATGATTCTTCAACTCGTCTGGCCAATTGCTGCATCGGATTCCCGTTACACCTTGAAACTGTTTTTCACTTCCCGTGGCTGCGTAGTAAACACCCGTTTCTCCATGATCCGCTCTTGCAGTTTCAAAATTCCGTCGAAGAGGGCTTCGGGCGTGGGCGGGCAACCGGGCACATAAATATCCACAGGAATAAACCGGTCGACTCCTTGAACCACGCTATAACTGTCATAGATATTCCCGGATGTGGCACAGGATCCCATTGATATCACATACTTGGGTTCGGGCATCTGATCGTAAATCTTTCTGATCACCGGTGCCATCCGACGACAGACCGTGCCCGCGACAATCATCAAATCGGACTGCCGTGGCGAACCGCGAAAGACTCCGGCACCGAACCGATCCATATCGTAGCGCGAAGACACCGCCGCCATCATTTCAATGGCACAACAAGCCAGCCCGAAAGTCATAGGCCAGAGCGAACCTTTTCTCGCCCAGTTCACCGCTTTCTCAAGAGACCCGGTAATGACATCCGGGGCGCCGTCCTTATCATGCCGACCCAACTGGATCAGTCCCATTCCAGCGCTCCCTTTCTCCAGGCATAGACATACGCCACGACAAACAGACCGATAAACACCAACATTTCCACCAAACCGATAATACCGATATCCCGAAACACGACCGCCCACGGATAGAGAAAGATCACTTCGATATCGAAAATGACGAAGAGCATGGCAAACACGTAGTACCGCACCGGAAACGGCATACGTGCGTCGGAAAACGGCTCAGACCCGCATTCATAAACCGATAGCTTCTCCGGCTCCGGATATCTGGGCTGGACGAAATAACTGACCACTAAACATGCCACTCCAAACGCCAGCGCGACGAAGATGAAGAGAAGAATCGGGAAAAACTTGGTGAGATAGTCAAGAAGCAGGTCCGATTCCATCATCATGTATCACTCGCAAGACATTGACCAAGAAGGAAGTCGTAGATCTTAGTGCCGGGGTACCGGGATAGCAAGAGTTCAAAGGACCTAACCCAAGCGGACCCGAAAGTCCTAGACACCGGTCCGGTCTTGACCGCCTACGTAGGGGATGGAATGGGATAAGAGAACCAGAGCGGTTGCCAGACAATCGCACACGTACTCGACTGAATACATTGATGATTCTTGGAAATATGGGAAGAAACCGCAACAAGTCGGTCCGGTGCGGGAATCACCGGGCATCACCGGTGATTCGGCGACCTTTTCCCGCAGCCGCCCCTTCATCTATCAACGGAGCCTCACGGCCTCCGCCTACTTCATCGGAACAGCTCGGCGGCGAAGGCTGGGCAGCCGTGGCTTCCTGCAAAATCTGATGGCGTGGTGCGGAGGGGAGAACCAACCGTAACTGAGTAGGCGGTTGATCGTGGGAATCATCCCATTCTGCCTCCATCGGACCAGCAGCCTTCGCCGCTCGCCGACGATGAATTTGTGTTTCAATCCGCCCTTTCTCCTGAGAACGCACCGGCGAAAACACGCGATCACGCATCATAACCGTCACTCGATCGGGCAGTTTGTTCGAACACCATCAGCTGAAGCCGCAACACGGCATCACCATACCATCGAATAAAAATGGTCGTCAAACACCTGCGTTCACCCACCTCTGCAGGAAGCCGTGGAGGAATGTGCTGCGGGTGCCCCCCGACCCGTCGGCCGGAACCCACTGGGCGGCGTGCCGAAGCCGTGGGGCTCTGCCCTTCCAACAAACTCCAAATTCTTGACAAGGCAACATGATTTGCTATGGTTTGCCAAGCAGTACTCGCTTCAAAGAAGGAACCGTCCCTATGAACATCCTGACTCCCTGCGCCCTTCTTCTATCAACTATTATCAGCCTGCCCTTGTTCGGAAATCCTGCACAAGCCCAGGAGGCTCCCAAGGAGGTACGCACCGGCGAACTGGCATTTGCTTTTGCAAGCGGCGCAATCCAGAAAACAACCCCGCGTGACGGTATTGTTAACTTGATAACAGGAGATAACCAATCCACAACCAACCGCATGTTTCTCGGGATTCGGGATACCTTCTACTTAAGGCTCAAGAACCCGGCGGATGTCGCAGTCGGTGATCTCTTTACCGTCTACAAGCAAGTCCGAAAAGTCTTCCACCCCTTGACGAATCAATACCTCGGTTTTGTTATGCTTCGCCTGGCCGTCGTACAAGTGACGGATACCAGTCACGCGCTCACCACTGTCCGAGCTCTCACGAGCTACGGACAAATTTCTCCCGGTGATCCTGTCATGCGATATGTCCCTCCGGCAACAACGAGTGGTAAGGCCAGACAG
>JAOUPN010000163.1 GCA_029879905.1 Nitrospira sp.
GCGCTGACCGTAGCTCTCCATGATGAACTCTCCGGACTGGTCGATCGCTGTCAGGAACGGACCGGGTGGACGCTCTATGATCGGGAGCTGGAAGTGGTGGTTGATCGTGTCCGGGCTCGCTACAGTACATGGTATGAATTGTTCCCCCGCTCTCAAGGAACCACACCAGGTCAAGGCGGGACGTTCAAGGATGTGGAAGCCAGACTACCGGCGATTAGGGCGATGGGATTCGACGTGCTCTATCTCACACCGATCCATCCGATCGGTCGGACGAATCGAAAAGGCAAAAACAATTCTCTTGTGACCGAGCCGGGAGATCCCGGCAGTCCCTATGCGATCGGGAACGAACAGGGCGGCCATGACTCTATCGAGCCGGGGCTCGGAACCATCGAAGACTTTGATCGATTCCAAGAAGCCGTGCGGTCGCACGACATGGAAATCGCGATGGATTTCGCCATCAACTGTTCGCCGGACCATCCCTATGTCACGCAACATCCGGAATGGTTCGCCCATCGGCCGGACGGCACCATCAAATATGCGGAGAATCCTCCGAAAAAATATCAAGACATCTACAATGTCGATTTTTACTGTCGAGACCGGCAAGGTCTTTGGGATGAGATGCGGCGGGTCCTGTTGTTTTGGGCGGATCATGGGGTGAAGATCTTTCGTGTCGACAATCCGCATACGAAACCCGTGGCGTTTTGGCAATGGGTGATCAAGGAGGTACAGGACCGGTACCCGGATGCCATCTTTCTCTCGGAAGCCTTTACGAGACCGAAGATGATGAAGGTCTTGGCGAAGGCGGGGTTCACTCAATCGTACACCTATTTCACCTGGCGGAACTTCAAGCAGGAACTGACGGACTATATGAAGGAGTTGGCGCAGAGCGAGATGAAGGAATATTTTCGCCCGAACTTCTTCACCAACACGCCGGATATTCTTCCTGAGATTTTGCAGCATGGCGGACGCCCGGCCTTTATGTTTCGATTGGTCCTGGCTGCGACCTTGTCCCCCTCGTACGGTATCTATAGCGGCTACGAACTCTGTGAAAACCGCGCCTTGCCGGGGAAGGAAGAATATCTCGACTCAGAGAAGTACGAATGCAAGGTCTGGGATTGGGATCGCCCCGGCAACATTACAGAGTATGTCACGGCACTCAATCGAATCAGGCGCGAGAATCCTGCCTTGCATGAACTGGACGCGATCGAGTTTTACGATGCCGACAACGAGCATGTGCTTTTTTACGGGAAGCGGACTGCCGACGGCCGAAACACAGTGCTTGTGGCGGTGAATCTCAATCCGTTTCAGGTTCAAGAGGCACATCTCCGTATCCCCATTGCGCCGTTGGGAATCAATCCCGACGAAATGTATCAGTTGCATAACTTGCTGACGGATCACCGGGACCTTATGAAGGGTGACGCCTATTTCGTTCGCCTGGATCCTCAACAGAACCCGGCGGCGATTTATGCCGTGCGGCGTTGGACACATCGGGAAGAGCAGTTCGATTATTTCTTGTAATGTGTTGAAGCGAAGCGAATGACACAGGTGACACAACAGATCTGGGTCGAGCGGGTTCGTGCGTCTCTTGAAGGAGAAGGGCGACGGCCCCTGATCGAATTTCTCCAGCATCAACGTTGGTTCGGTGGAAAGGGACGATCCGTGGTCGATGTTCGTCTCTCGGATGCCATCGTGCTGTCCGTTGATCCGAAACCCTGGTTGTTGGCGGTCATCGCGGTCGAGTATCGAGGCGGGGCTCAAGAATGGTATGCGGCGCCGCTCTCGATCAAAGTTGAGACAGAGCCTGTCGGCGAGACGGCTATCGTCCAGTTGCGTGATGTGCCCGGTGGGTTTTGGGTACATGATGCGACGAAAGAAGGCGAGCTTTGGAGCATCTGCTTACATGCCGTGGCCGGGAATCGGACATTTCTTGGGGAATCAGGTTGCATGACCGGGAGGACTACACCCGGGAGGCAGGAGGCGTTCGTCGGCCCCTGGAACAATGCAACTGTTCTTTCCGTCGAACAGAGTAACACGTCCGTGATGTTCGACCGGCGGGTGATCATGAAGCTGATCCGCAAGATAGAGGCCGGTCTCAATCCGGAAGGTGAAATTCTTGAATTCCTGACGACGGAGACCTCTTGTTCGGATGTTCCATCGTTGTTGGGAATAATGACATATGACTCCGGTCTCGGCGAGGAACGCCACCCATGTACGCTTGCGTTGGTCGAGCAATTTATTCCGAACAGGGGGGACGGCTGGAGCTATGTCTTGGATTCTCTCGCTGAATTGATGGAATGCACGAGTGCATTGACGTTCGATCACGAGGCAGATCTGACGAAGACCGTGCATGACATGGGGGGGATACTCCTCAGCGACATCGGGCGCCTCGGGGAGGTGACCGGCAACCTGCATCGTGCATTGGCGACACCGACGGAGACGGACGCGTTTCGTGCGGAACAGATTACCAGCCAAGACTGTGAAGATTGGCGGGTGGGAATGGTGGCACAACTGGATTCGGTCTGCCGGGATCTTCGGACATTGCCGACGGATCAACAGTCCGCCCTTGGTCTTGCTGAACATGAAGCGAAAGGAATGGAATCGATCTGTTGGAAGCGGTTCAATGATGTACGGCTCTTGGCGAGGCAGGGCACGGTCAAGATCCGTCATCATGGGGATTACCATCTGGGCCAAGTACTGAAAACCGATGCCGGATTCGTCGTCATTGATTTTGAAGGGGAGCCTGCCAGACCCTTGGCCGAACGTCGCCGTAAAGTCTGTCCCTTAAAGGATGTGGCGGGGATGTTGCGTTCATTGAATTATGCGGCGCAGACGGTCCTGAAACGCTATGCTGAAGCCGATTCAGGATCGGCTGTTCTTGAGGAGTGGGAATGTGCGGCGCGAGACGCGTTTCTGGAAGGCTACCGCTCGCGTATGACCGAGGGGCAGGATACGTTCCTCCCGATGGACTGGGCCGATTCGCTGCGCGTATTGAGAGCGTATGAACTGGATAAGGCGTTCTATGAATTGCACTATGAGTTGCGAAATCGACCGGATTGGGCGCCGATCCCACTTCAAGGCATTCGGCGGTTGATGCAGGAGTCCGAGGTATGAGGGAGAAGGGTGATGCCCTATAAGGCGATCGGAGATTACGGCGTCATCGGGGATCTGCATACGGTGGCCTTGGTCGGCAAGGACGGATCGATCGACTGGTGTTGCTTCCCGCATTTCGATTCGCCCAGCCTCTTCGGAGCATTATTGGACGACCAACGGGGAGGACGATTTCAGATCGCACCGTGTGAAGACGGCAAGCATCAGCAACTCTATTTTCCTGAGACGAATGTCCTGCTGACCCGCTTTTTACATCATGACGGCGTCGTGGAGCTGACCGACTTTATGCCGGTCGAATGCGATGATCCGGAAACCAGACCCAAGCGGCATCAGATCATTCGGATGGTGGCGGTGGTCCGTGGCACCGTCACCATTCGTATGGCATGTCATCCCGCATTCAATTTCGGGCGGGACGAACATACGGTAGGGCTACGGTCGGCCGGTGTCGTATTTCGTTCGTCGTCCATGGCGGTCGGGCTGGTCAGCCCGGTCCCGTTGACCGTCAAGGGGGGCGGTGTGGAGGCGGAGTTTACGTTGACCGAAGGTCAACGGATGACATTCTTTCTGGAACAATTGGAAGAAGCGGGATCAGAGAGTCTGCTGGATGCCCCTCAAGCGGGTGAGCAGGCCTTTCACGACACGGTTCGGTTTTGGCGAACATGGCTCTCGCAATGTCGGTATACCGGCCGATGGCGGGAGATGGTTCAGCGCTCCGCGTTGACCTTGAAGTTGCTGACCTATGCGCCGAGCGGAGCGATCGTGGCGGCACCGACGACCAGCTTGCCTGAAACGTTGGGCGGAGTCAGGAATTGGGATTATCGGTATACGTGGATTCGAGACGCAGCCTTTACGCTCTACGGTCTCCTGCGTCTGGGGTTCTCCAAAGAGGCGGGCCGCTTCATGCATTGGCTGGAGGCCCGCTGCCATGATCTGAATCCAGACGGGTCCTTGCAAGTGCTCTACGGCATCGACGGGCGTCGGATCGGGCCGGATGAAGTGTTGTTGAATTGGGACGGTTACCGAGGATCGAAGCCGGTCCGTGTCGGGAACAGCGCCGCTCCGCAGCGGCAATTGGATATGTACGGCGCCTTAATGGATGCGGCGTACCTCTATAATAAATACGGCTCACCGATCAGCTATGACAGTTGGATGGGTCTGTCCCGTTTATTGGAGTATGTCTGTGTCAACTGGGATCAGCCGGATGAAGGGATCTGGGAGGTCCGCGGGGGACAACGGCAGTTCGTCTACTCCAAGGTGATGTGCTGGGTCGCGTTGGACCGTGGAATACGGTTGGCCGATAAACGTGGATTTCCGGCCGATCGAGCCAAATGGATCGAAGTGCGGGATCGAATTTACCACGACATTATGCGTCGGGGGTGGCATGCGGAATGTCGGTCGTTCGTTCAGGAGTACGACGGCGATGCATTGGATGCCAGCGCCTTGGTCATGCCGTTGGTGTTTTTTGTCTCGCCGACCGATCCACGGATGCAATCGACCATCGAGCAGATTCAATCCCGTTTGACGTCCGATGCGATGGTCTTTCGGTATCTTCAGGGGGAAGCTGCGCCGGACGGTTTATCCGGCGACGAAGGCACATTTACGCTCTGCTCATTCTGGTTGGTGGAAGCGTTGACGAGAGCCGGAAAGTTGGAGGAAGCACGGCTGACGTTCGAGAAAGTGTTAAGTTATGCGAATCATGTCGGGCTCTATGCGGAAGAATTGTCCATTACGGGAGAGCAGCTGGGAAACTTTCCGCAAGCATTCGCCCATATCGGGTTGATCAGCGCCGCATACAATCTCGATCGTGCACTGGGATCGGCACGAAGACCGGCGACATAGATTCACCCGCCTTCGCAGGAAGCCACGGCTAGAAGGCCGTGGAGGAATGCGCAGCGGGTGTCGCCGAAGACTCAAAAGGGGCCACGGCTGGCAGGCCGTGGGGCTCCACAAGAGAAAGGGATGACGGGTTGTCATGGTCATGAAAGAGTCCGGCCGGCCGTTCCGCTTTAATGCCTGCAGCGAAATTCGAGAGATTCTCGGCAAGCATGCCGAGGATGAACGCACATTGACCGAACTGCTTGAAGAAGTGCCTCTCGACTCGGTGTATTTTCACACGCACAGCTATTTTCTTCGTCATCGGTTTATCGAGCGAACATACCCGAACGATTTTGCCGAGTGGGTCGGGGAGCAGGTACGTGACCATGTCCTCGCAGAGCGACTGTCCGTTGTCGACCCGTTCACGTTCAAAAGCTTGGAGGCGTTGCGCGAGGAACTGATCTCGATTTTCGACGATCATCTGTCCGGTCTTGTCACTGTGCCCCGTGCGGGGTTTGGGACACCGTTTTATTTCAACCGCTCACGTATTCTCGAGGTCCCGACCGGAGTGGAAGTGCGTACTTTGAGCGAGTTTCGCAATGCGATTTCCGAGATCGATACCAGTTCGCTGTATTTTCATGTGTTTGAGGCGCATCTGCGATTGCAACGGGAGGAAAACGATTTTTCCGCCTGGATCAGAAGCGGTCTGAATCTGCCTAATCTGGCTGATCGTATCAGAGCGCTCAATCCGTATCTCGGAAGTCTCGAACGGTTGCGTTCCAATCTCCTGACCATGTGCGATGAAGAATTAGCTCGAACCGGTGGGGACGGTGCAGGCAGGTATTGATATGCTGAATGACGATCCTCTCTGGTACAAGGACGCGGTTTTCTACGAAATTCCTGTCAAGGCTTTCGCCGACGGTAACGGCGACGGCATCGGCGACGTGCGCGGTTTGATCGGTAAATTGGATTACCTCGAATGGCTGGGTGTCGATTGTCTGTGGCTCCTACCATTCTATCCCTCGCCGTTGAGAGACGACGGGTACGACGTGGCGGATTTTTACAACGTCGCCGAACATTTCGGCACAAAGGAGGATGTCCGTCGGCTGTTGGATGAAGCACACAGTCGGGGCATCAGGGTCATTGTCGACTTGGTATTGAATCACACCTCGGACCAACATGCGTGGTTCCAAGAGTCCCGCCGTGACCCCGATGCGCCGACGCGCCACTATTATGTCTGGAGCGACAGTGATCGGAAGTATGAGAAGGCACGGATCATCTTTATCGATACGGAAAAATCTAATTGGACGTGGGATCCGGAAGCGAAGGCCTTCTACTGGCACCGGTTTTTCAGCCATCAACCGGATTTGAACTACGACAACCCGGCTGTTCGGCAGGCGATGATCGATATCATGTCGTTTTGGTTGGATCAGGGGCTGGACGGGTTTCGGTGCGACGCCGTTCCCTATCTGTTCGAGCGCGAGGGCACGATTTGCGAGAATCTTCCTGAGACCCATGAGTACTTAAAAGAGATTCGTCGCCGCATCGATGAGTCCTATCAAGGACGCATTCTGTTGGCGGAGGCGAATCAATGGCCGACCGATGTCCGACCGTATTTCGGCGACGGCGATGAATTCCATATGGCATTTCACTTTCCGCTCATGCCGCGGTTGTATATGGGCGTGCGGAGCGAGCTGAGCGATCCGATCATCGACATGTTCACCCATACGCCGGATATTCCATCGAATTGCCAATGGTGCCTGTTTCTTAGGAATCACGACGAACTCACGCTTGAGATGTGCTCCGGTGAAGAACGCGATTATATGTATTACACCTATGCGCGCGATCCTAAAATGCGCCGGAACATCGGTATTGCCAGACGCCTGGCGCCGTTGTTGGACAACGACCGACGGAAGATCGAATTGCTCAATAGCATGGTCTTTACGATGCCAGGCAGTCCGATCGTGTATTACGGCGACGAGATCGGTATGGGGGACAATATTCAATTGAAGGATCGCGACGGGGTACGGACACCGATGCAATGGACCATGGATCGCAACGCCGGTTTTTCCTCGTGCGATCCGGCTCACCTGTTCTTGCCGGTTGTCTCGGATTCGGTCTACGGCTATCAATCGATCAATGTCGAGTCACAACAGGAGATGCCGCATTCGCTGTTGCAATGGATGAAGCGCATGATCGCGGTACGTAAACGATTTCCCGCATTCGGGCGGGGTTCGATCTCGTTTCTACGCCCGGCAAACGGTAAGGTGCTGGCCTTTATTCGCCGGCACGAAGACACGGTGTTGTTGATCATTCACAATTTGGCGGCATCGGCTCAATCCGTCGAATTGAATCTGAAGGAATTTACGGGCGCGACGCCGGTTGAGTTGTTGGGGGAGGCACGGTTTCCTACTGTGACGGAGCGTCCCTATGTCTTGACCTTGGCGCCCTATGGGTATTACTGGCTCAATGTGTTGACCGAACAGTTGAGGGTCGAGCGGTACGGGATCGAGGAGACGGCATTGTAACGGGTATCCGACGGAGAAGGTGGTGGGACGGCGATGATTCAAGAATTGGAGCAATATCGCGATGTGGCTCCCAA